>NZ_FMDK01000675.1 GCF_900091995.1 Streptomyces sp. MnatMP-M17 | reverse complement strand
CTGACTCCGCGCTGACCTGACTCCGCGCTGACCTGACTCCGCGCTGACCTGACTCCGCGCCGACCTGGTCAGCGGCCCTTGCGGTTGATCTTCATGGTGTCCATGTCGGTCACGGTGGACCGCAGCTCGCCATGGCCGTATCCCAGTGTCTTCAGCGCCGTCTCGGCACGGTCCTCGGCGAGCGCGCCCGCCATCTCCTCGCCGTCCGCCGCGTCCGAGACGACCACATACCGGTAGCTGAAGTGCCTCAGCGCCCGGTCATAGGTGAGCGAGCCCTCCGGGGTGAACCGCATCTCCGTCAGACCGTGCCGGTCCACCTCGCCGAGCAGCCGGGCCCTCGTTCCGTCCGTCAGTCCTTCGAACGTCCCTCGCACGATCACTCGGTAGGTATGCCGTGTGGTCATCCCGCCGCCCGCCTTCCGTTCTTGCTTCCGCTCTCACCGAAACCTCTTGGAGGGGGAGAATACGGCGGCGAGGATGGTCCGCATGCGGAATATCGTGGTGATCGACGCCCCGTCCAACCTGGGACTGCGTCCTCCGGCGCCCGGTGTGGTACCGGGCTGTTACAAGCTCGCGGGCGCCCTGCGCGAGCAGCGGATCGTCCAGCGGATCGGCGCCTTCGAGGGCGGTGTCGTCGTCCCGCCGCGCTATGACCGCGGCGACTGGAAGGAGGGCGACGGCGTCTTCAACGCGGCTGCCATCGCCCGCTACACACCTCGGCTCGCCGACCGGATCGAGCACCATGTCAGGGCCAAGGACTTCCCGGTGGTGCTGGGCGGCGACTGTTCCATCCAGCTCGGCGCGTCGCTCGCGCTGCGCCGGATCGGGCGGTACGGCCTGGCCGCCATCGACGGTTCGGCGGACTTCCGGCACCCGGGCAACTCCGGGCGTATCGGCGCGGCGGGCGGCGAGGAGCTGGCCATCGGCACCGGACGCGGCCAGCGCGATCTGACCGATCTGGAGGGACTGCGGCCGTATCTGCGCGACGAGGACATACGGCTCTTCGGGATCAGGGACTACGACACGGACCGAGAGGAGCTTGCCCGGCTGAGGATCCCCACCGCGACCGTCGGCGAGCTGCGCGAACGGGGCGTGGCGGAGATGGCGGGAGCCGTGCTCCGGACACTGGAGACACCGGTCACCGAGGGATTCTGGGTCCATCTGGACGCGGATGTGCTCGATCCGGAGGTCATGCCCGCGGTCGACAGCCCGGACCCGGGTGGTCTGCTGCCCGGCGAACTCGCCGTACTGCTGCGGACCTTGGTGCGCTCGGAGCGCTGTGCGGGCCTCAATGTGACGATCTACGATCCGGACCTCGACCCGGAAGGAACGGCGGGCGCGCTGCTCACGGATCTGATCGTGGACGCCTTCGGCGACGACCACTCCGGGGACCGCCTCGGCTATGGAAGCGACGCCTGACGCGCCGGGTGACGGGAGGCCCGACGCGCCGAGTCACCCTGGTCAGTTGGGCCTTCGCCGTGTTCCATGGTCATCGGGCCGTCGGCCGAAGGGGCTGTCGGCCGCCCGTGTGAACGAAGCGAGGTTGCCATGGCCACGACTGTGCGACGTGCCGTACTGACCCTGCCCGCCGCCCCTTTGGGGCCGGAGAATCCGCTGCCGGCCCTGCGGACCCTCGACGAGGCGCACACGGTCGACGATCGCGACAGAAGGAAACTGCCGAGTGACATGGCACGGCAGATCGGCTACGAGCCGCTGCGCACGCCGCTGCCCGTCCGGATTCTGGACGGTTACGGACGGGAGCGCCGTGAGACCGGTATCGACGCGATCGTGATCGAGAACGACCGGCTGCGGGCCACCGTGCTGCCCGGTCTCGGCGGCCGGATCCACTCGCTCCACCACAAGCCGACCGGGCGTGAACTGGTCTACCGCAACCCGGTGTTGCAGCCCGCCTGTTTCGCGCTGAGCGGGGCCTGGTTCTCCGGTGGCATCGAGTGGAACATCGGCGCCACCGGCCACACCACCCTCTCCTGCGCACCGGTGCACGCCGCGCTCGTACCCGCTCCCGACGGCGGCGAGATGCTCAGGCTCTGGGAGTGGGAGCGACTGCGCGATCTGCCGTTCCAGGTGGATCTGTGGCTGCCCGACGGCTCCGACTTCCTCTACGCCGGCGTACGGATCCGCAATCCCCATGAACGGACCGCGCCCGTCTACTGGTGGTCCAACATCGCGGTCGAGGAGGACGAGGGAACGCGGGTGCTCGCACCGGCGGAGTCGGCCTGGCACTTCGGATACGAGCGCAGGCTGCGCGAGGTGCCGGTACCGGTGGCGGAGCCCGGCGGCGCGGACCATACGTACTCCACGCGTGCCGAGTTCCCGGCCGACTACTTCTACGAGGTGCCCGCCGGCGCACGGAAGTGGATCGCCTCGCTCGACGCGCGCGGCACGGGCCTCGTACAGACATCGACCGACACACTGCGCGGGCGCAAGCTGTTCCTGTGGGGCACGGGCCGCGGCGGGCGCAACTGGCAGCGCTGGCTGACCGAGCCGGGCACACCGGGATACACGGAGATCCAGGCCGGCCTCGCCCGTACCCAGCTCGAACACATCCCGCTCGAAGCCGAGGGCGAGTTGAGCTGGCTGGAGGCGTACGGACCGCTCACGGCGGATCCGGAGGCCGTCCACGCGGACGACTGGGACAGGGCCCGCAGCGAGGTCACGGACCGGCTCGAAGCGGCGCTCCCGCGCGCGGACGTCGACGCCGCGTACACGGCATGGCTGCCGTACGCCGACGCCGAACCGGGTGAGCGGCTCGCGGCCGGCTCCGGCTGGGGCGCGCTGGAAGTGCTGCGCGCCGGGTACAAGTTGCCGGGCACGCCCTTCGAGGAGTCCACGCTCGGCGCGGAGCAGGAGCCCTGGGTGGAGCTGCTGACCACCGGCATGCTGCCGGCGCCGGACACCGCCGTACCGCCCGGACCCACGCTGGTGGCGCCGCACTGGCGGGACATGCTGGAGACCGCCCTGGACGAACCGCTCACCGAGTACCACCTCGGTGTCGCGCAGTGGCACGCCGGAGATCTGGCCCAGGCCGTACGGAGCTGGGAGCGCGGGCTGCGCCGGGCGACCTCGCGATGGCCGCTGCTGCGCTGCCTCGCCGTCGCCGACCGGCAGGGCGGACACCCGGGCCGCGCCGCCGACCACTATGCGGGGGCCTTCGACGACCTCTGCCGGGAGAGCGG
>NZ_FMDK01000611.1 GCF_900091995.1 Streptomyces sp. MnatMP-M17 | reverse complement strand
ACGAGGGCGAGGTGCCGGCGGCCGACGGTGACACCGTCCGCGCGTGGCTGCGCCGGCTCGTCGCGCTGGCGGCCGACTTCGACAAGGCGGGCCGCTTCGAGGCCCGGACGGCGGACACGCTCTCGGGCACGCCCAACGAGATCGTCATCAGCGCGGGCGGCAGCGCCTGGTTCGACGCGGTCGCGGACGTCTTCGCGGAGATCCCTCCGCTCTCCCGTCCCGTGCTCAAGCTGCTGCGCTCAGGTGCGTACATCTCGCACGACGACGGCCACTACCGCCATCTCACGCCCTTCAACCGCGTCCCCGAGGAGGGCTCCCTCCAGCCCGCCTTCCGGCTCTGGGCCCAGGTCGTCTCCCGTCCCTCGCCCGGCCAGGCCTTTGTCAACGCGGGCAAGCGGGACGCGGCGTACGACCTGGATCTGCCCGAGGCCCAGGTCGTACGGGACGGCCGCACCGGCGAGATCCGCCCGGCGGCCGGTGTCACGGTCACGGGCCTGTCCGACCAGCACGGCTGGCTGACCACCGCGCCCGAGGCGGAGCTGGAGGTCGGCGACTGGGTGGGGATGGGGCTGTCGCATCCGTGCACCTCGTTCGACAAATGGCAGCTCATTCCGCTCGTGGAGGCGGACGGCACGGTCACGGACCTCGTCCGTACGTTCTTCTGAGAGGGCCGGCCATGGATCTCGTTCTGCGGGACGCGCGTGTCATCGACGGTACGGGCGGCCCTTCGTACCGCGCGGATGTGGGCATCACGGACGGCCGTATCGCCGCGATACGCAAAGAAGCGGACGGCGGCGCCCGGCTCACCGGTGGCCGCCTCACCGGCGCCCAGGTCCTCGACGCCGACGGGCTCGCCCTCTCGCCCGGCTTCATCGACATGCACGCGCACAGCGATCTGGCGCTGCTGCGCGATCCCGACCACTCCGCGAAGGCCGCGCAGGGCGTGACGCTGGAAGTGATCGGCCAGGACGGTCTGTCGTACGCGCCCGTGGACGACGCGACACTGGCGCAGGTGCGGCGGGCGATCACCGGCTGGAACGGCGGCGCGCCGGAAGACACGAGCGTCGACTTCGACTGGCGCACGGTCGGCGAGTATCTGGACCGGCTCGACCACGGCTTCGACGGCCGTGGCATCGCGGTCAACGCCGCGTATCTGATCCCGCAGGGCACGGTCCGTATGTACGCGGTCGGCTGGGACGACCGGCCCGCGACCGAAGCCGAACTCGCCCGGATGAAGCGGCTGGTGGCCGAGTCCATGGAGCAGGGCGCGGTCGGGATGTCCTCCGGGCTGACGTACACGCCCGGGATGTACGCGGACAACGCCGAACTGACCGAGCTGTGCCGGGTGGTGGCGGAGTACGGCGGCTACTACTGCCCGCACCACCGGTCGTACGGCGCCGGTGCGCTCCAGGCGTACGAGGAGATGGTGACGCTCACCCGGCACGCGGGCTGCGCGCTCCATCTCGCCCACGCCACCATGAACTTCGGCGTGAACAAGGGCAGGGCGCCCGAGCTGCTCGCGCTGCTCGACCGGGCGCTGGACGCGGGCGCGGACATCTCCCTCGACACCTATCCGTACACGCCCGGCTGCACCACGCTCGTCGCGATGCTGCCGAGCTGGGCGAGCGAGGGCGGCCCGCACACAATCCTGGAGCGGCTGCGGGACGGCGCGGCGGCGGAGCGGATCCGCCACCATCTGGAGGTCGTCGGCTCGGACGGCTGCCACGGTGTGCCCATCGAGTGGGACACGATCGAGATCTCCGGTGTCTCGGCGCCGGAACTCGCGGACCATGTCGGCCGTACGGTCGAGGAGTCGGCGCGGGCGCGCGGCGAGACGCCCTGGACGACGGCCCGCCGGCTGCTGATCGAGGACCGGCTGGGCTCGACGATCCTCCAGCACGTGGGCCATGAGGAGAACGTCCGCGCGATCATGCGCCACCGCGTCCACACAGGCGGCAGCGACGGCATCCTCCAGGGCGCCAAACCGCACCCGCGCGCGTACGGCACGTTCCCGCACTATCTGGGCCGGTACGCCCGTGACCTGGGCGTCCTCTCCCTGGAGGAGTGCGTGGCCCACCTCACCGGCCGCCCCGCCACCCGCCTCCGCCTCCCCGACCGCGGCCTGATCCACGAGGGCTACCGGGCCGACCTGGTCCTCTTCGACCCGGCGACGGTCTCGTCCCCAGCCACCTTCGACACCCCCAGAGCCCGCCCGGTGGGCATCCCGCACGTCCTCATAGCGGGCCAGTTCGTCATCGAGAACGGCCGCCGCACGGATGTCCTGGCGGGGCGGTCGGTACGGAGGACGCCGCGAGGCTAGGGTCTTTCAGATCGTCGTCGGTGTCAGTGGCTGATGATGATCTTGCCGAAGTGAGCGCCGTTCGCCATGTAGGACGCTGCGGCGGGCGCTTCCTCGAAGGGGAAGACGCGGTCGATCACCGGCCGCAGTCCGTGCGCCGTGATGACCCTGTTCATGTCTCCAGGTCGCTTCTGCTGCCGCCGCCGACCTCCACGACCACGTCGGCGCCCTGACCGTCGGTGAGCTTGCGCACCTCGGCGCCCCAGTCCGGTGTGGAGACCAGCGACACCCGGCCGGTCGGCACCGGGTAGCGGCCGTCCAGCATGAACAGGTCGCGGGCATTGAGCGAGGTGGCGTGCACACGCACCAGCACCTGGCCCGTGGCGGGTGCCGGCGTCGGTTCCTCGACGAGTGCGATCCGGCCGGACTCGGACATTCTGAACAAGCGCATGGGGGTAACCCTTTCTGAGGTGGTGCCCGCGTCAGAGGACGCCGGGGGTGTCGTGGAGGACCACGCTCTGCTCCAGCGGGACGCGTCCCATACGGACGCTGTTCACCACGGCGGCCTCGTTGGCGATGCCGAAGGAGATGCCGAAGGAGATGCCGAACAGCAGCTTGAGGTCCCCGGGAACGCCCAGGAACTCGCGGATGGTGTCGGAGTACAAACCGCCGAACGCCGGCATGAAGAGTTTGCTACGGGTGCCGCGGCGCGAGGTGGGAGCACCGGGTGCGTGAGCGGTGGAGAGAACGGTTGGTTCGAAGCGGGTCGTGGCCTACTCCGCGCCGCCCTGCCGGCGGTATCCGGTTTCGACGAGTGCGCGAAGGCGGTCGAGCGCCCCCTCGTCCGTGGTGCCGGTGCCCCTGATCCAGGCAACGGAGACGGCCGCGAGGAACAGGTCGCGCCCCCGCACCGACGGGCGCGCGTGCCCCGCGAGCTGTGCGGCCCGCACATACTCCTCGGTGGTGGCGATCAGGTGGTCGCAGGAGAGGGTGAGCGGGTTGTCCGGCTCCTGGTCCCTGGCCGCCGCCATGAGCGGTTCCGGCAGGCCGCTGAAGGCACTGAAGTACTCCTCCATGGCCCGCAACCACTGCCGCAGCGCCTCGGAGGCGTCACCCAGCCGCTCGATGTCCGCCCGGCGGCCCGTCAACTCCTCGGAGCGCGTCTGCAACACGGCTGCCAGCAACGCCTCCCGGCTGGGAAAGTGCCGGTACAACGTGCCGGGCCCCACACCCGCCTCCTTGGCCACCGCCTCCAAAGAGGTGCCGACCCCGTACTTCAGGAAATGGCGCTGCGCCGCTTCCAGGAGAGCCACACGATTGCGCTGGACGTCCACCCGGGGCCTGCGCCCCTGCTGACCTGTGACGCTCATACGCCCTCCCGCTTCATACAATCCTGCGGCCCCAACAAAACGGAGGCCAACTCCGCACAGCGTCGAGCGTAAAACGGAGGCAGCATCCGGTCAACTCGGCGCGACCGCTCCGTCAACACCTGGATGTCTGGGCGGCCGGTTCGTCCTCAAGCGCCGGACCGGCCGGCTCAGCCCGTCCGCTCAGCCCGTCCGACGCTTGAGGACAGGTCGCAGCGCCGACGACGCACGGGCGTCAGGAAGACGCGGACGCGCTTGCGTCCAGGTCGCGCGCCTGCACGCCGGGCAGGTCGCCGAACCGGGCTTTGGCGTCCAAGGTCACCACGGTGCGGGCGGTCGCCGCCGCCGTGGCGGCGATGATCAGGTCGTGCGCCCCACGCGGCCTGCCCTCGCGCCGTACATGGGCGACCAGACGGGCATGGGCGTGCGCCACATGCAGCGTGTATTCCTCCACCGGCACCAGTGCCAGGACGCCCTCGATGAACGCCTGCCGCCTCTCGCGGTGCTTTCCGTCGGCGAGTTCGAGGCCCAGCAGGAGTTCGGCGGCGGTCACAGCGGAGACACAGACGTCATCGTTGGACCGGCGCAGCTCCGCCGAGAGGCTGATCTTGCCGCGTTCGGCAGCGATCAGGACGCCCGCGTCCAGGATCACTCGCTCCACGGGTCCTCCGCGGTCAGCAGGGAGCGGGTGCCCATGACGTCGTCCTCGAAGTCGTCATCCAGCGTGCCCGCGAAGCGGTCGAGGAGATCGGCGAGATCCGCGCCGTTGCCCGCCGGAGCCTGCGAGATCATTGCCAGGCGCCTGCCGCCGCGCGTGACTATGACGGTCTCGCCGTGCTCGGCCATGTCCAGAACGGCGGCGAAGTTCCGGGAGGCTTCGGTCGCGGTCATCACCTTCATGGAACCAAGGTATCTGATTCTCTGATTTCTGGCGTACGGGCTGGGACGGCCGGAGCTGCCTGGCGCCCGCCCGCCCCGCACCCGCGTCACAGCGCGCTCAGGCCGAGGCCAGGCGCAGTACCAGCGACGCGACCGCCAGGAGGAAGATCACGGCCACCGGGGCCATCGCGTAGTCCTTCGCCCGGAGGTGGTAGATCGCCGCGCCGATGAAGTACAGGGTCACGCCGATCGCCGCCGCCACGCCGAGCGGGGCCAGCCAGAGGCCGATCAGGAGGCCTGCCGCGCCCGCGGCCTTCAGGGTGGCCAGGCGGGGGAGCCAGGAGTCGGGGACGCCCACTTTGGACATCGAGCTGACGACCGCCTCCTGCTTGGTGAAGGTGGCGAACGCGGAGCCCGTCAGGACGGCGGCGAGCAGAATGCCGACAACGGCGTAGGCGATGAACACGGATGACCCCTCGGAACGGTGTGCGTGCAGCGGCGTGTGTGAAGAACCACAGCAAGACCACAGAGGGGCTCCGCCGGTCGCGGGCCCCCGGGTCAACGTGCCGCAATCCGCCGCCCCGAGGAACACCCGGCCGAGGCTAGTAGTGACAGGGCTACGATCCGACGGCTCCCGGCGCGCGGTCCGGCCGGTACATTGCCTGGCGTGAGCGACAACGAGCTGGGCCTGTTCCTGCGCGCCCGCCGCGAGTCCGTCACTCCCGCCGAGGTCGGGCTCCCGGACGGCAGCCGGCGCCGTACGCCCGGGCTGCGCCGTTCCGAGCTGGCCACGCTCGCCGGTATCAGCGTCGAGTACCTCGCCCGGCTCGAACAGGGCCGGGACCGCCATCCGTCCCCGCAGGTCATCGCCGCCCTCGCCGACGCCCTCCGCCTCACCGCCGACGAGCGCTTCGCCCTGATGCACGCCGTCAAGTCGCTCAGCGACACGCGTCAGCTCTGCCCCGGCGCGGGCCTGCCGCCGAACCGGACCGTACGCCCCACCCTCCGCGCCCTGCTCGACCGGCTGGAACCCACCCCCGCCGTCCTGCTGAACCGGCTGACCGATGTGATCGCCTTCACCAGCGGGTACGAGCAGCTCGCCCGCCCCCTGGGCCTGCTGGACCCGGCCGCGCCCAGCCTCGTACGGTTCCTGTTCACCGACCCCCGGGCCCGTACCGCCCACCCCGACTGGGCACGCGACGCCGACGACCTCGTCGCCCGCCTCAAGACCGGATCCGTCTCCGACGACCACCTGGACGGTCTTGTCGAGGAGCTGACGCTCACCGCGGGCGCCCCCTTCGCCGAGCGCTGGGCCACCACCCTGCGGATGCCCCCGAGCCCCACCGCCCGGCGGCTGCTGCACCCCGGCGCGGGCGAGCTGCGGCTGCTGGACGAGACGCTCGAACTGCCGGAGGCCGAGGGCCAGCGGCTGGTCGTCCACCTCCCCGCCGACGACGCGACCGCCACCGCGCTCGACAAGCTGACCGGCCGCCGCCCGGGAGCCCTCCGCGCGGTCTGAACCGCCGGTACGGCCGAGGAAACGTCCACGCGCCGGCCCGGCGCCGTGTGGGCCGGACCGTACGGCCGCTCTCTACCGCCCGTTCAGAATGAGGTCGGCCGCCTTTTCCGCGATCATGACCGTGGGCGCGTTCGTATTTGCCGCCAGGCAGGGCCGGCATGACCGAGGCGTCCACCACGCGCAGTGCCTCCGCTCCCCGCACCTTCAGCTCCGGATCCACCACGGCGCTTTCGAACGTGCCCATGGCACACGTACCGGCGGCGTGGTAGGCGCTTCCGCTCCACCTCAGCGCGTGCTCGGCCAGTGTCCCGTCGTCGAGCGCACCGAGGTCTTCGACGTCCGGCAGATAAGGGCTCCGCAGATACTGCGGCAATGGGTCGCACTCACCTATGGCTATGACGGCCCTCATCCCGGCGACCGTGGTCTCCATGTCCCGGGCGTCGCCGAAATACGGGGATCGATGACGGGATGCGCCCGAGGGTCGTTCGAGGCGTGCAAAGGGCCCGCGAGACGGCTGTGCGTCTCCGATTTCATGAAGTACGGGAGGACGTCCGCGTACCCCCAGCCCTGGGCACCGAAATCATCTCGCCAGCCGTCGTAGTCATAGCGGTTGCCCCGTGCGTAGATCATGACGTTCGTCGAGGAAGAGCCACCGAGCGCCTTCCCTCGTGGCCAGTAAAAGGCCCTTCGGGTCTGCTTCTGCTCGACCGTCCGATAATTCCAGTCGACATCCGACCTGAAGAGCAATCCAAGAGCGGCAGGAACGCGGATGTTGTCAGCGGTTCCCTCTCCACCGGCTCCACCGGCTTCGAGGAGCAGGACCCGCGTGGCCGGATCCGCGCTGAGCCGGTTGGCGAGCACACAGCCCGCGCTCCCGGCCCCGACGACGACATAATCGAAAGCCTCAGCACCAGGCATAATCCCGCCCTCTGCCGCCCGAAATCGTGCCCCCGGAAATGGCGCTCAGGGAAAGGGCCTACCGCTACAACGCTAGCGCGGAAGCCAGGATCGTCAACTGCTCGCGCGGTCTTCGCTATCCCGCCTGCCTCGCCGTATCTTTGCGAGCCTGCGCGACGGACCGTACCCTGAAAATCACTGAAGAAATCACCGAAAGCCCCTCCGCGTAGCCGCGTCACCGCAGGAAGGGAAATGCGTCATGGAAATGAATCGCCTTTACATCGGAGGGAATTGGGTCGAGCCGTCCACCGACCGTAAGATCACCGTCACCTCCGCCAGTGACGAAAAGCCTCTGGGCGCCGTGCCGGAAGGGATGGAGGCCGATGTCGACCGTGCCGTCCACGCCGCCCGGACCGCGTTCGACACGCCCAGTGGCTGGCCGGACTGGCCACCGGATCGCCGCTCTGCGGCCATGCTGCGGCTCGCGGACGAGCTGGACGCCAGAAGCGGGGAGACGGCGGAGAGCGTCAGCGCGCAGAACGGTATGCCGATCTCGTCCGCCACTGTCTTCGAAGGCGCCGTGCCGGCCATGCTGCTGCGGTACTTCGCCGAGCTCGTGTCCAAGACTCCGGAGGAGGAACAGCGCGACGGGATACCCATGGGAACGACCACCGTGCGGCGTGAGCCGGTAGGAGTGGTGGCGACGATCATGGTCTGGAACTTTCCTCAGGTGATCGCGTTCTTCAAGGTGGCACCCGCTCTGGCGGCCGGATGCACACTTGTACTCAAGCCCGCGCCACAGGCGGTGCTCGATTCGGTCGTACTGGCCGAGGCCGTCGACAAGGCGGGTATCCCGGAGGGCGTGGTCAACATCGTGCCCGGAGGGCCCGAAACCGGGGCCCATCTCGTCACGCATCCCGGTGTCGACAGAGTGGCCTTCACCGGCTCGACGGCCGTGGGACGCCGGATCGCGTCCGCCTGCGGGCAGTTGCTGCGACCGGTCACTCTCGAACTGGGAGGAAAGTCGGCGGCCGTCATCCTGGACGACGCGGACCTGACGGCACACGCCGAACAGCACTTCGCCGCGAGCTTCCTCAACAACGGCCAGACCTGCTTCGCCTCCACCAGGATCCTGGCGCCACGCAGCCGTTACGGCGAGGTCGTGGACTTCTACACCGCGCTGGCCGACGGTGCGACCGTGGGCGACGCGCTGGATCCCGCCACGCAGATCGGCCCTCTGGTCAGTGCGCGGCAGCGCGAACGCGTGGAGGGATACATCGGCAGAGGCCGGGCCGAAGGCGCGCGTCTGACCACTGGAGGAGGCCGCCCTGCCGGACTCGAACAGGGCTGGTTCGTCGAACCGACCATTTTCGCTGACGTCGACAACGCGTCCGTGATCGCGCGGGAAGAGATCTTCGGCCCGGTCCTGACGATCACCGGCTTCAACGACGAGGACGACGCGGTGCGCACCGCCAACGACTCGCCGTACGGGCTCGCCGGCACCGTCTGGACGACCGATCCCGACCGGGGCGACCGCGTGGCCAAGCGCATCCGGACAGGCACGATCGGCATCAACGGATATCTGCCGGACATCACCTCTCCCTACGGCGGGAGAAAGGACAGCGGACTGGGCCGGGAACTGGGCCCCGAGGGCCTGCGCTCCTTCCAGCAGCTCCAGTCGATCTACCATCCCTGAGCCGCCGGAGCCAGGCCCGCTCCGTACCGCACACCCCCTCTCCCCGCGCCTCCCGGACTCCCCCGCCCGCCCCGCGAAATCCCTCGCACGGCTGACGTGACCCGAAACACCACGCGGGCTCCGTTACGCGGCCGTAAGCTCGCGGACATGCAGGTCATCCAGTCGACGAAGCTCGCAAACGTCTGTTACGAGATCCGGGGCCCCGTCCTCGACGAGGCGACGCGGATGGAGGCGGCGGGCCAGCGCATCCTCAAGCTCAACACCGGCAATCCGGCCGCCTTCGGCTTCGAGTGCCCGCCCGAGATCCTCGAAGACGTCCTGCGCAACCTCGGCGACGCACACGGCTACGGCGACGCGAAAGGGCTGCTCTCCGCCCGGCGCGCGGTGATGCAGCACTACCAGACAAAGGGCATCGAGCTGGACGTCGAGGACATCTACCTCGGCAACGGAGTCTCCGAGCTGATCCAGATGTCGATGCAGGCGCTGCTGGACGACGGCGACGAGGTGCTCGTACCGGCGCCCGACTATCCGCTCTGGACCGCCTCCGTCTCCCTCGCCGGCGGCACGGCCGTGCACTACCGCTGCGACGAGCAGGCCGACTGGATGCCGGACCTCGCCGATATCGAGCGGAAGATCACCGACCGCACCAAGGCGCTCGTGATCATCAATCCGAACAATCCCACCGGCGCGGTATACAGCGACGAGATGCTCACCGCCCTCACCGAGATCGCCCGCCGCCACCATCTCGTCGTCTGCTCCGACGAGATCTACGACCGGATCCTCTACGACGGCGCCACGCACACACCCACCGCCGCCATCGCGCCGGATCTGCTCACGCTCACCTTCAACGGGCTCTCCAAGAACTACCGCGTGGCCGGTTTCCGCTCCGGCTGGCTGGCGGTCTGCGGCCCCAAGGCGCACGCCGCCTCGTACATCGAGGGCCTGACGATCCTGGCGAACATGCGGCTGTGCGCCAATATGCCGTCCCAGCACGCGGTCGCCACCGCGCTCGGCGGCCGGCAGTCGATCCAGGATCTGGTGCTGCCCGGCGGCCGGATCCTGGAGCAGCGGAACACCGCGTACGAGCTGCTCACCCAGATCCCCGGCGTGACCTGCGTGAAGCCCAAGGGCGCGCTCTATCTGTTCCCGCGGCTCGATCCGAAGGTCTTCAAGATCAAGGACGACCGGCAGATGGTGCTCGATCTGCTGCGGGCGGAGAGGATCATGGTGGTGCACGGTACGGGCTTCAACTGGCCGGAGCCGGACCACTTCCGGATCGTCACCCTGCCCGCCGTCCAGGACCTCACGGACGCGGTGACCCGGATCGGGAACTTCCTGGACGGTTACGCCCAGCCGTAGGCCGTCGCGTACAGCCCGCGTACAGCCCGCGCACAACCCGTACAGCCGTGCACCGGAAGTTCCCGGAGCCCGAGAAGCTCCCGGACTGCGCTCAACTTTAGACTGAATCCAAGGTAGGATGGTCTCCTGACGATGCCAGGAGGCCATCCTCATGTACGAGCCGATCCGCGCGAAGTCGGTCCACACGATGGCCGACCGCACCGAGTTCCCGCACCGCAGCCGCGAGGAAGAGCTGAACATCCAGCTCGCCGGACATCTCTCCGCACTGCTGGC
>NZ_FMDK01000982.1 GCF_900091995.1 Streptomyces sp. MnatMP-M17 | reverse complement strand
CGGCCCGGGCCGCGTGCCGGCGGCCGGCCGGATCGAGCCGTACGACACGGCCCGCGCCGTCCATGACCTGGAGCCGCCCGCCGATGTCCAGCGCGGCGGTCGACACCACCTCGCCATGGTCGAGCACCGCCAGTTTGGTCGTTCCGCCACCGATGTCGATCACGAGCACACGCAGTCCGGTGTCGTACGAGACCTTCGCCGCGCCCGAGCCGTAGGCGGCGAGCATGGCCTCCATATGGTGGCCCGCGGTGGCGGTGACCAGCTCGCCGCCGCGCTCGGCCAGCAGATCCGCGATGGCCTCGGCGTTGCGGCGGCGCAGCGCCTCACCGGTGAGGATCACGACACCGGTGTCGACGGCGGCAGGCTCCACGGCCGCGTCGCTGTACGCGCGGTCGATGATCGAGCCCAGTGCCTCGGCGTCGATGTGCTCGTCGCTCGCGTACGGAGTCAGGGCGACGGGGGAGCGGTAGAGAGTCTCCCGGCGCACGACGATGTACCGGCTGGTCAGATCCTCGCCGATACGGCGCAGCCGGAGCCGGGAGAAAACGACCTGGGTGCCGGAGGAGCCGATGTCCATGCCGACGCTGTGCAGCAGCACGTTGTCCTGCTGCCAGATCGGGTTCTCCTCCAGGGCGCTCAGCGGCTCGTCGTCGTGCACATGGTCATGGTCGGGGACATAGGCGGAGAAAACGGCGCGTGTGTCTTCACCGTGATCTTCGCCGTCAGCGTGGCTGTGGCTGTGGCTGTGTCGGGGACGGTTGTCGTGGTCGTGGTGGTCGGCTCTGTGCGGTCCGGCGTGCCTCACGATGGTGCTCCTCGTCGTGATCGCGGCACGGCTCGGGCGGTCGAGTCCGCGCCCGTGAGCAGACATGCGGCCCGTGCCCGTGAGGGGCACGGGCCGCACGCGTGGTGGAGGCCCGTCAGCCGGTGACCGTGCCCTCCGGCTTCGGCGCGAGCGTGGGCAGCTCCGCCTCGTACACCTCGTCCATCCGCGGCTCCATGCCGTGCTTGGCCAGCGCCTCCCGGAAGGTCTCCCGTACCAGCGGCGACTCGTCGGCGTAGTCGATCTGGTCGCCGCCGATACGCCGGCTGATCCAGGCCTTCGGTACGCCCTGCGCATTGCGCATGGAGACCACCTCGTGCTTGAAGGCGAGATAGCGGCCCGGCTCGGCGCCGGTGTTGAAGTGCTGGTGGAACCACATGTTCGGAGGCACGATCAGCGAGCCGGGACCCCACTCGTAGCGCTGCGGCTCCTCGCCCTCCGGCCACATCAGGCTGTAGCCCTCGCCCGACAGAATGATCACATGGGCGCCGGGACCATGCCGGTGTCCCTTCTTGTAGGTGGCCGTCGGGAACTGCGAGATATGGCTGTTCATCGAGCCCTTGGCCATCGCGAAGCGGATATGGCCGCCGCCCGCGCCGCGTTCCTTCGCCTCGATCAGCGGCAGATTGACCGCGTCGGCGACGAAGTTGGTGTCCAGCAGCAGCCCCTTCTGCTCGCCTCTGGGAGAGAAGTAGTCCGGCTCGCCGTTGAAACGGTCCGGGAAGTCGTGCGGTGTGTGGAAGACGAAGTCCACGTCGTCGTAGAGATTGATGACCGGCGGCATGTTTGTCGAGGAGACGAAGCGCGCGGCCTTCAGCCCGGAACCGTTGAAGTGCTGGTGATGGGCGTTGAGCGGGATGGCGAAGATCGATCCCGCCTGCCACTCGAAGGTGACCTCGGCGCCGGCGTCGTTCCACACCTTGGTGGAGCCCTGTCCGTCGAGGACGAGGATCATCTCCTCGAAGAGCTGCCGCTGCGGCGCCAGTTCACCGCCCGCGGGGATCTCGCAGACATAGCAGTCGTTCGACGTACGGGTCGCCTCGTGATTGATGAACACACCTCGGCCGCCGCGCCGCGCCCACGGCTTCAGCTCGACCGTGCGCAGATCGGGCACATAGTGGGCGGAGATGATGTCCAGTCCCTCCGCGGCGACCCAGCGCGTATAGGGAGAGTCCTTCTCGGTGGCGAACTTCGCCGCCAGCTTGTCGTCGACGATCGCGTCCTTGGCCATTACCACGGCCTTTCCTGTCGGCTTGTGTGCCACGTCGGCTCTGTGTGCCACGGAAGTAGCGGAAGAGGCCCCGGACCGGCCGTATCGCGGGAGCAGGGAAGGCGGGCCGGTGGAACCGTATCTGGATTGGTAGAACCATAAGTCCATGGTTTTTTCATGTCAACGACTCCCATGGGATCCGGCGCGCGGGTCAGTTCCCAGGCGTGCAGGTCAGGGCCTTATCCCGAGGTGCGGCCGGCCGTCCGGGTGTCCCGGTGGCCCTCTTTCGCCACCGCGCGGGCGGCCTCGGCGGCGCCGACCGGATCGAGATAGCGGCCTCCGCGTACGACGGGCGCCAGGTGTTCGTCGAGCGTGTAGCACAGAGGAATGCCCGTGGGGATGTTGAGCTCCATCAGCTCGTCGTGGTCCAGCCCGTCGAGATGGGCGGCCAGCGCGCGGAGCGAGTTGCTGTGCGCCACGACCAGAACGGTCCGCCCGGCGCGCAGATCGGGCGCGATCACCTCGTACCAGTGAGGCAGCAGCCGGGCGCTGACATCGGCGAGGGACTCGGTGCGCGGCGCCGGCTCTCCGTCCTCGTCGTCGCCGGGCGGGAGCGGCGGCGGGGCCAGATCGTACGACCTGCGCCAGAGCCGGAACCGCTCCGCGCCGTACTCCCGCAGCACCTCGCTCTTGTCCCTGCCCTGGAGGGCGCCGTAGTGCCGTTCGTTGAGCCGCCAGTCGCGGCTGAGCGGCGCCTGCGGGCGGCCGAGCGCAGCCAGCGCGAGTGTGCCGGTGCGTACCGAACGCCGCAGTACGGAGGTGTGCGCCACGTCCGGGAGCAGTCCGGCCGTCCGCAGCGACCGGCCGGCCTCGCGCGCCTGTTCCTCGCCGTGCGGAGTCAGATCCACATCGACCCAGCCGGTGAAGAGATTTCTGGAATTCCATTCGCTCTCGCCGTGGCGGAGCAGGATCAGCGTGTGCATGGGCCCGATTGTGACCACGCCCGACGGCGGTCGCGCCACCTTCTCGTTCACTTGCTTGTTCACTTGTCAGCGATCTGGTCTAATGGTCGGACCAAGGGCGGGATGGCTTGATGCCGCGTCCGTCGCTTCGGTAGAGACCAGCCTTGAGAGGAAGTGGACCTTGCCCAAGGTGATCTTCGTCGGCAGCGCCGGTTCCGAACACACCGTCGACGCGACGGCCGGTGATTCGGTGATGGCAGCGGCTGTCAGGAACGGCGTCCCGGGGATCGTGGCGGAGTGCGGGGGCAACTGTTCCTGTGCCACCTGTCATGTCTGGGTGCGGGAGGAGTTCGCGCCTCTGGTCGGCCCTCCGGGCGAGATGGAGGACGATCTGCTCGACATGGGCGTGTCCGACCGCAGGAGCACCAGCCGCCTCTCCTGTCAGATCCGTGTCACACCGGAGCTGGACGGGCTGACCGTCGACATACCTCCCGTGCAGCCCTGACGGCGTTTTCGCGCGTCCGTGCCGCACACCGCGCCCGAGCCGCCGTGCCGGCGGTCGCACCCCACCGAAGCCATCGCGGTGCGGTTCAGTACCTGAAAGGGAAACGGCTGTGCTTAGACAAGACATCAACGAGCTGCTCACGCAGACCGGTCCTGGGACACCCATGGGAGAGCTGTTCCGGCAGTACTGGATTCCGGCGCTGCTGGCCGAGGAGCTGCCGGAGAACGACTCCCCGCCCGTGCGCGTCAAGCTGCTCTCTGAGCGCATGGTCGCCTTCCGTGACAGCGAAGGACGGTACGGACTGGTCGACGAGTTCTGCGCGCACCGGGGCGCCTCGCTCTGGTTCGGCCGCAACGAGGGATCCGGGCTGCGCTGCCCGTACCACGGCTGGAAGTACGACGTCACCGGACAGTGTGTCGAGGTGCCCTCCGAGGCCGACAACAGCAGCTTCTGCCAGAACGTGCAGCTGACGTCGTATCCGCTGGTGAAAGTGGGCGATGTGCTGTGGACTCATATGGGCGACGCGGCCACCCGGCCCGCGCTGCCGGAGTTCGAGTTCGCCCAGGTGCCGCCGGAGCAGACGTACACCTCCAAGCGCTGGCAGCAGTGCAACTGGCTCCAGGCGTTCGAGGGCGGCATCGACTCCAGCCATGTCACCTTCCTGCACTCCGGCGGACTGAAGACCGATCCGCTGTTCCGGGGCGCCAAGGGCAACGAGTACAACATGAACGACACCAAGCCGTTCTTCGAGGTCGCCGACAGCGACGGCGGTCTCTTCGTGGGCGCCCGGCGCAATGCCGAGGAGGGCACCTACTACTGGCGCATCACGCCCTGGGTGATGCCCAACTTCACCATGGTGCCGCCGCGCGGCGACCATCCGATCCACGGCCACTTCTGGGTACCGATCGACGACGAGAACTGCTGGACCTACTCGTTCGACTACCACCCGGTCCGCCCGCTCACCGACACCGAGCGCCAGGCGATGATGGACGGGCACGGCGTGCACAGCAAGAACATCCCGGGCACCTACCGGCCCGAGGCCAATATGGACAACGACTATCTGATCGACCGCGAAGCCCAGAAGCGCGGTGACACCTACTCGGGAGTCGCGGGCATCGCCATGCAGGACGCCTCGCTCCAGGAGAGCATGGGACCGATCGTGGACCGTACCCGGGAGCGTCTGGTGCCCGCCGACAGCGGGATCATCAAGGCCCGGCAGAAGCTGCGCAAGGCCGCGATAGCGCTGCGGGACCAGGGTGTGACACCGCCCGGAGTGGATCCCGCACACCACAGGGTGCGTTCGGCGGCCGTGGTGCTGCCGCAGGCCGAGTCCTTCCTCGACTCGTGCCGTGACGCGGTCAAGTCGACTCCCGGCGTTCCGCAGTCGTCGGTCTGACATGGCGGCGGCGTCGACGTATCTCAGTGAATGCGCGCGGGCGACCGCGCCGGGCGAGTCCCGGTTCCGGATCCGCGCGGCCATCGCTCCGGCCAGGGCCGCGCGCGTGATCGCCCTGGACGAGCGGGCCGAAGGAGTCGCGAACCGGCTGGCAGGCCGGGGCTGGCGGCACGCGCG
>NZ_FMDK01000766.1 GCF_900091995.1 Streptomyces sp. MnatMP-M17 | reverse complement strand
GCCACCACGCGGGCCGCCCGCCCGGCGACCACGGCCGAGGTCCTGGCCGTCGCCAGGGCCGCGGATCCGGCGTCGGTCGCCTGGGCGCAGCAGGCCATCGCCGCGCGCCCGGACTCCCTGGACGTCCTGCGCGCGACCGATGTGCCCGCGCTGGCCGTCGTCGGGGAGGAGGACGAACTCGTCGCGGTCGAAGAGGCCCGCACCATGGCCGACGCCCTGCCGCGCGGCCGTCTCGTCACTCTGCCCGGAGTCGGTCATCTCCCGCCGCTCGAAGCGCCCGACCGGACCGTACAGCTCCTCGCCGGGCTGCTGGACGATGTCGCCGCGACGGCCCTCGCCGCGAAAGAAGGACGGTGAGCATGCTCACAAAGGACCACGGCTCCTCGGACGACAACTCTTCGGACCACGATTCCTGGGGATACGCCGCGTCCACCGGGCTCGGCTTCACGCACGAGGAGATCGTCGACGCGCACTTCGAGGCCTGCGCGCCGCAGTACCGCGCGGCCCTGGACGCGGCGGAGCTCCGGCCCGGCCGGCATGTACTCGACGCGGGCTGCGGCACGGGCGCGTTCCTGCCCTGGATCGCGGACGCGGTCGGGCCCGAGGGCCGGGTGTCCGCCGTCGACCTCGCCGAGGAGAACGCGGAGCTCGCCGCCGCGCGTATGGCGGCCCGTGGCGCACCGTGCGAGCTGGACATCCAGCAGGGCGACCTGCTGCGCCTGCCCTATCCGGACGACACCTTCGACGCCGTCTGGTGCGCGAACACCACGCAGTACCTCAGCGACGAGGAACTCCCGCTCGCCCTGCGCGAGTTACGGCGAGTGGTGCGCCCGGGAGGGACCGTCGCCGTCAAGGATCTCGACGCCGGTCTGATCACCGTACGCCCGGGAGACCGGTTCCAGTTCATGGACTTCTTCCGCAAGGGCGCAGAAGTCCCGGGATACGCACGCCAGTTGCTCCGTACGCGGGATCTCTACCGGTGGCTGGGCGAGGCCGGGATGACCTCCGTGCGGCAGCACACCGTACTGATCGAGCACTTCGCGCCGATGTCTCCGGCCGTCCTGCGCTTCTACGCGCTGGCCTGCGCCCGAGTGGCCGAACAGGCCGTGGCCGCGGGCCTCGACGGAGCGTGGGAGGGCTTCCTCGATCCGGACGGCGCGGACAATCCGCTGCGCGATCCGTACGCGTACATCAGCGAGGGCAACACCGTGACGGTGGGCACCGTCCCCGTGCGCACGGTTCCGGTGGGTACTGTCACGGCCGGATCCGGTCGAGCCAGTGCTCGGTCTCGCCCATGACCAGGTCCGGCCGCTCCTGGTGGATCCAGTGCCCGCAGCCCGGTACGGCGACGGCCCGTGAGGCCGGATGGGCCGTCAGCCCGCGCTCCCAGTCGGCGCGCTCCCGGGTGCGGTGGAAGGACAGCACGGGCTGTCGCCGCCGAGGAAGGACGGTCTCGGCGGCGTCCCGGAAACGGATCGAGCCCGGCGCGTCGATGATCGCTCTCAGCGTGGCCGCCA
Organism: Streptomyces sp. MnatMP-M17; assembly: GCF_900091995.1. Classification (GTDB taxonomy): domain Bacteria; phylum Actinomycetota; class Actinomycetes; order Streptomycetales; family Streptomycetaceae; genus Streptomyces. Next base: position 751 of record NZ_FMDK01000766.1, on the reverse strand, counting down.
CGACGGCGGGCGGCACGGCGTCGAGGTCCCGCGCATGGGCGGCGCGCAGGGCGGCCGACCGCGTGCCGGCGTCGATCCGGTTTCTGAACATCTCGGCGACGGCGTCCTTTATCCGCTGGTCGTCCGGGAGTGCCGCGATCGGCTCCAGCGTCCGGCCCTGGGCCGGATCCCCTCCGTAGTCCGGATCGATCAGTACGAGCGCGGAGACGAGGTCAGGACGGTCGAGGGCGAGATGAGTGGCTGCCGACGCGCCGAGCGAGTGGCCCATCACGACTGCCGGAGCGAGGCCCAGTGCGCCGATCACTCCGGCGAGGTCCGCCGCCATGGCGCCCGCGGAGTATCCCGCGGATCCCGTCGCGGGCGCGGAGCTGGCGCCGTGCCCGCGCAGATCCATCGAGACCACGCGGCGATGCGCGCGCAGCCGCCGCAACTGGCCTGTCCAGCTTGCCCGGGAGCCCAGCCAGCCGTGCACCAGCAGCATCGGTTCACCGGCGGCCCGGATCACGCCCGGTGGCCGGGGCCCGGCGCTGTTGTCGTCGTCAACACCGATGCGTACATCGGGCAACTGGATGTGCTTCGCCGTCCGGTCCGTCATTCGTCTGTCAACTCCAACGTCCGGAGGACCACTTGAGCGACCTCGTCAGGGCCCAGGCCGTCGGTGGCCACGGTGGCACGGGCGACCTCGGCGTACAGCGGACGGCGCGCCTCCATCAGCTCATGCCACCGACGGCGCGGGCCCGAGCCGGCGGCC
>NZ_FMDK01000491.1 GCF_900091995.1 Streptomyces sp. MnatMP-M17 | reverse complement strand
CTACTGATCTTTGACTGGTCTTGTCGATCAGGATGGTTCGAGTGTGAGGCCGGTCCCGGCGAGGCATCCGTCGATGACGTCGGGCCGGTACTGGATCGTTTTCAGTTTGCGTTTCACCGCGCGGAGAAGTTCGTCGAAGGTCTGGGCCGCGAGGTTGCCGAGATCGCGTTTCAGGAGCGACCAGATGCCTTCCTGCGGGTTGAGGTCGGGTGCGTAGGACGGCAACTGGACCACGGTCAGCCAGTCGGCCTTCTCGATGAACTCCCGTAACGGTCGGACGAGGTGGGTGGCCAGGTTGTCCCAGATGAGGATGATCGGGCCGCCGAGCTGCTGGTGGGCCCGGCGTATCAGGTCGCGGTAGTCCTGCCAGGTCAGGCTCTTCGGCTCGTTCTTGCGGCCACGGTGGGTGCGGATGTGGTGGAAGAAGCGGGAGCGGTGGCCCGGTTTGTAGCCGACCATGCCGGCGACGTGGATCCTTCCCGACCCGCCGCCGTGGACCTTGGCGACGGGGGTGACGCCCCGGGGTGCCCACGTCTTCACGCGCGGCGGCCTCATCGACTGCCCGGATTCGTCCTCGAAGACAATCCAGGAACCGGAGACCGCCGCCATCCTTTTACCGCCGGCCAGGTCTCCTCCTTCCAGACCTCCACCGCCTCGTCGTCCCGCTCGGTGGCCCGGCAGGCCGGCTGCTGCCATGACCAGCCGTGCCGCCGCAGAAGCCTCCACGTGCCCTCGACCGTGTACGTCACGTGGAACAGCCGGCCGATCATCGTCTTCACCCGGGCCAGGGTCCACCGCTGATCGAGCCAGCCATGGGCCAGCGGCCCACGGGCCAACTCCCGCTCCAGTCGGGCGATCTGCCCATCCGACAGCCGCGGACGCCCCGGAGAACCCTTCGACACCAGACCAGCTTCACCACACTCCCGCCAGGCCTTGCGCCACCGCTCGACCGACCGCACCGAAACCCGCAGATCCGCGGCGATCCTCACGTTCGCCTGCCCTGCCTCGAACCGGGCCCCGGCCTCCAGCCGCATCCGTTCCCGGGCCGCCCGTTCCCTATCGGACAGCCCACCCCCTTGCGCATATCTCACACCACATGGAGACAGCCCACCCAACCGCCAGTTGTCAGCCGAACCAGCCGACATCACCCGTTCAACTTCAGTAGCCGTACATGGACGGCTTCACCGCGTTCACCGCTGGGCCCCCTGAACGACCCACAACCGGGCGCCGATCTCCCGTTCGATGTGCTGGCGCATCGCATCTTGGAGACCGGGCAGTCGAGCGAAATGCCAGAGAGACGGCACGATCACATTTCTTACGTTGCCGCACTTGAGCGCGGCGATCATTGCGTCGAAAGCAGGCTCGATGGATCGCACATGCTCAATGAAAACGCGCTCCAGGGAGAAGTCCTCACGTTCGGCGTGAGCGGCCAATTCGCGCTTGATTCCTTCGGTTTCCTCGCTCTCGGCATCGGTTGCCGCTAAACGTACATAGCCGTAAATCACTGGTCGCATCCGTTCCTCCTGGCGTAATTGGGGGCAACCGGCGGCGTGCTCCTGCGTTCGCAGCCACTGGTCGACCCGGTAGCCAGCCAAGCTCCCCGACGTGCGCAAATCCACAGCACATGCGCGGCACGAATGACGCATCGATGCCGCATGAAGCCGTCTGGCGTGCATAGGCGGGGAGTTACTCGGTACAGTGGTGACCCGCGCCCGCACTGGAGGGATGGGCGATGGCAACCAAGCGCATACGGTTTGTCCAGCGTCGCAAGGTCGCTGGTTTCACCCAAGAGGGACTTGCCGAACATCTCGGCGTCGAACGCTCGACCGTGGGCCGATGGGAAACCGCTGAGACCGAACCACAAGTGTGGTTGCGTCCCAAGCTCGCCCGCGCGCTCAAAGTCACTGGTGAGGAACTGCAAGGAATTTTATCCGATGTGACAGCTCTTCAGGCGCGACCCAGCGAACGCATGAACTTCGCCCTGGAGAATCCCGCATCCACCGATATGGTCGTCGCCGCTCATCTGCATGAGCGAGTTCGGCGGCTCGATGAGTCCTACGACCAGTCCTCTTCAACCAGCTTGCTCGGGCCGGCAGGTCAGACCCATGGACAAGTTAAATTCCTCCGTGAGAACGCTTCCAACCCGCGTGTACGGCGGGCGCTTTACGAGATCGAGGCGGACTCGGCAACCCTGATGGGCCAACTGGTCTGGGACGTCAGCCAGAGACGTGATCAGCACGCGCCGCTCACCTACTTCGGTGAAGCCGTAGAAGCCGCCCGTCACGTCCGGGATCCGTCGATCGAGTCCTATGCCACGCTGCGCATGAGCTTCGTTGCTCTCTACGGTGAGAAGAGTCCGCAACGCGGCGTCACGCTTGCCCAACGGGCGGCCGAGGTTGCCAAGGTGGCCAGCCCTTCGCTGACTGGTCTCTCCCTTCTTCATGTTGCCGAGGGGCACGCGATGAAGGGCGCGCTCAAGGAGTGCGAGGACGCGTTACGGAAGGCCGATGCTCAGTTCGACCGGGTGGGCCCAGACGATGTGGCGGCGCAGTACTACACCGTCAACGAGTTCAACCGCCTCTCCGGATCGTGCTACCTGTTTCTTGATCTCCCGGAACGGGCGGAGCCGATCCTCCGCACCACTACGCGGGCGCTGGCGGCCAAGAAGAAGAGCCAGGTCATCGCGCTCGGCAACCTGACGCTCGCACTCATCCGTCAGGGCAAGCTGGATGAAGCGGCTGCGACCATGCACCGCACCATTGACGCGGTCGAGCTGACACGTGGTTGGGGCGGTCTCAATCTGGCCTTCTCTGCCGGCCGAGAGCTTCGGCAGTGGCGAAATGAGCCTTGGGCGCAGGACATCAATGATCGCTTGCTCGCGCTGATGGCCACGACGTAGAACGGAATGGGTGGGGCGTGACAGATATTGACCGGGCCAAGCAGGCTGTGCGTGACAAGGTATGGCGCCGTCTTGTCGACGGGGGTGGTGCACCGGACGACTCGTACGGCAAGATTCCTGGCTTCTACGGAGCCGAGGCGACAGCCGAGCGGCTGGCCGCGCTGGACGAGTGGCGGCGTGCCGCTACTGTCAAGGCCAACCCTGATTGGGCACAGCTTCCCGTCCGCGTCCGCGCGCTGAAAGACGGCAAGCTCATGTACATGGCAGTGCCGAGGATGGCGAGCCTGCGCCCGTTCTTCCTGCTCGACCCTGCCACCTTGGATATACCGGCCGAGGAGGCAGCCGATAAGAGGGGTGCGGCTGAGGTCGCCCGCCGTGTCGGTGTTGATGACATGCGGCCTGTCGACGTCGTGGTGTGCGGCAGCGTCGCGGTCAACCGGTCGGGCGCACGCATCGGCAAGGGGGCTGGATATTCCGACCTTGAGGTTGCGCTGTTGATCGAGGCGGGCTTGGTGACGGATCGTACGGTGATCGTCGCGCCGGTTCATAACCTCCAGGTGGTCGAGGAAGACATCCCCGAAACTCAGCACGATTTCAGTGTGGACTACATCGTCACGCCGGACGAAGTGATCTCCTGCCCCAACCGGCGTCGGCCGCACGGGATCATCTGGGGTGACCTGTCGTCTGACAAAATCGCCGCGATTCCTGTGCTGGCAGCCCACCGGCATGCGCAGTAGAAAGTCAGATGCCTGAGGTCGGACCGTTGTCCTTATGACGAAACCGCCCGGCCGTCGTGGCCGGGCGGTGTGTGCGGGGCGCGCCGCTGCTCAGTCGTCGTCGCCGCGGTCGTCGGTCCGGTCGTCGTCGCGGTCCGGCGTGACCTTGCCCGTGCGTGCGTGGATGTTCAGTTCGTGGGTGCGGCCGTCCTTGCCGCGTACGTCGACCTCCCAGTGGCCCGTACGGTCGTCGTCCCGCTCGACGGAGGTCACCGTTCCCGGAACCTCCTTCACGGCCGCGTCGGCCGCCTGTTCCGCCGTCAGAGGCGGCCGGCTCACTTTCTGCGGGTGCGGAGAGCCGTCCGGCGGCGGAAGCTGTGTCACCGGGCCGGCCGTGCTGTCGTCGCCGCCCATGGCGACCGCGGTGTACGTTCCGCCGCCGATCAGAGCCGCCGCGGCGATGGCGGCGATGACGAGATTGCGCTTCATGAGGTTCTCCCCAGTCGGTCCGATTGCGAACGACCTCAATGTCCCTGAGGGAAGCTGAAGCCAGCCTGAAGCAGGCTGAAGAGATCTTCAGGTTCCGTTTGGCAGGGTGGGGACATGCGTTTGCTGATCGTGGAGGACGAGAAGCGGCTCGCGGTGTCGCTGGCCAGGGGGCTGAAGGCCGAGGGCTTCGCCGTGGATGTCGTCCACGACGGTCTCGAAGGGCTGCACCGGGCCGGCGAGGGCGTCTACGACCTGGTCGTGCTCGACATCATGCTGCCCGGCATGAACGGCTACCGGATCTGCGCCGCCCTGCGCGCCGCCGGCAACGATGTACCGATCCTGATGCTGACCGCGAAGGACGGCGAGTACGACGAGGCGGAGGGGCTCGACACGGGTGCCGACGACTATCTGACCAAGCCGTTCTCGTACGTCGTGCTGGTCGCCCGGGTCAAGGCGCTGCTGCGCCGCCGCGGTTCGGCCGGTGCCTCGCCCGTGCTGCGGGCCGGGAGTCTCACCGTCGACACCGCGGCCCGCCGCGTTTTCCGGGACGGCACCGAAGTGGCGCTGACCGCCAAGGAGTTCGCCGTACTGGAACAGCTCGCGGTCCGGGCGGGCGAGGTGGTCGGCAAACCGGAGATCCTGGAACACGTCTGGGACTTCGCCTACGACGGCGATCCCAACATCATCGAGGTCTACATCAGTACCCTGCGGCGCAAGATAGGCGCGGCGGCCATCCAGACCGTGCGCGGTGCGGGCTACCGGCTGGTGGCGTCATGAGCGCCGGAAGACGCCCGTTCGGCCTCGGCCGCCTCTTCGGCTCCGTACGGGCCAGGACGGCCCTGGGGGCGACGGCCGTCGTGGCGGTGGTGCTCGTGGCCGCCGGGATCGCGGTCCTGCTCCCGCTCCACGCGAACCTCACCGACCAGGCCGACCAGCAGGCCGACTCGGCGGCGCGCGATTTCGCCCTGGACATCGCGTCCAAGGTTCCTGCCCGGAGCTCGTACGCGGATCTCGGACTGCCGGAGACCGGAAAGCAACCGATGCAGCGGATCAGCGGCACCGGATCGCCCGTTGTCTGGATCGAACGGGACCCCGATTCGCAGGTGATCGCCGAGTCGGACGATGACGACGGAGGCCATGGAAAAGGCCGCGGAAAAGGCGACGGCAGCCGGGAGGACGATGGCGGCAGCGACGATCCCGCCATCGGCGAGATCGGTGAGATCACCGGCCACAGCACGGAAAGGGTCACCGTCGACGGCAGGGCGGGCGACTACCGCTTCGCGAGCATCGAGGTGACCGACACCGCGGGCCGGACGCTCGTCGTCCACGCGGGCGCGTCGCTGGCCGCCCGGCAGAGCGCGGTCGGCACGGCCGCCGTGGCGATGCTGCTGGGACTGCCCGTCCTGCTGCTGGTCGTCGGCGGAGTGACCTGGCTGGTGACGCGGCGGGCGCTCAGGCCCGTGGAGGGCATCCGGCGCGAGATGGCGGCCATCACCGCGTCCGAGGATCTGTCCAGGCGGGTGCCGGAGCCCGCCGCCCATGACGAGGTGGCCCGGCTGGCCCGTACGACCAACGAGACGCTCACCGCGCTGGAGGCGGCCGTCGACCGGCAGCGCCGCTTTGTCGCGGACGCCTCGCACGAACTGCGCAGTCCCATCGCCTCCCTCCGCACCCAGCTCGAAGTGGGCGACGCCTACCCGGAGTTGCTGGATGTGCCGGGCGCGGTCGCGGACACCGTACGGCTCCAGCGGCTCGCCGCCGACCTGCTGCTGCTGGCCCGGCTGGACGCGGGGGAGCGGCCGGGACGGACGCGGCTCGATCTGGGCGCGCTGGTCCGCGAGGAGGTCTCGCAGCGGACCTCGGACCGTATACCGGTGACGGTCGAGACCGGTCAGGGAATCGAAGTGGCAGGCTCACGCGGCCAGTTGGCCCGGGTCCTCGGCAATCTGCTCGACAACGCCCAGCGCCACGCACGCGGTTCGGTCGAGGTGTCCGTACACCGCGCGGACGACGGTCAGGTGGTCCTCGCGGTCACCGATGACGGTTCCGGAGTGCCGGAGGCGGAGCGCGAGCGGATCTTCGAACGGTTCGTACGGCTCGACAGCGCCCGCAGCCGTGACGACGGCGGCGCGGGACTCGGCCTCGCCATCGCCCGCGACGTGGCGGAACGCCACGGCGGCACCCTCACGGTCGCCAACTCCCCCTCGGGCGGCGCCCACTTCGCCCTCCGCCTGCCCTCACAGCTTGCCGCGGCGGCCTCGTAGGTGGTCCGCCACCGGGCTCAGTGACGCTCGTAGTTCCGCCAGTGCCTCCGGCGAGAGCAGGTCGATGAAGTGCTTCCGTACGGAGGCGACATGGTGCGGCGCGACCTTCTGCATGGTCTCCATGCCGTGGTCGGTCAGTACGGCGTAGAGCCCGCGCCGGTCCGACTCGCAGTGTTCCCTGCGTACCAGTTCCGCCGCTTCCATCCGGGTGATCTGGTGGGAGAGACGGCTCTTGGACTGGAGCGTCGTCGCCGCGAGATCACTCATCCGCATACGCCGCTCCGCCGACTCCGAGAGATTCACCAGGATCTCGTAGTCGTTCATGGTCAGTCCGAACGGCTGGAGGTCCTTCTCCAACTGGTGAGTGAGAAGCTTGTTGACGTCGAGATGGGTGCGCCAGGCGCACTGCTCCGCGTCGGTCAGCCAGCGGGTGGCGGTCTCGGTCTCCATGCGTGGATTCTACCTAAGAAGTTGAATTCTGTATAAAGTTTCCGCGAGGTGACGTCGCGCACCCACGTTCGACGTCACACTCCGCAGCCTACCGTTCACAGAGCGAAGCACTCACAGGCCGAAGCGACGCTGGAGGTCCCCGAGCTGTCCGGGCAGCCTGGGCGCGGCGCCCTGGCCCGGGTGGCCGGATCCCGGTACGCCCGCGCCGCCGCCCGGCACTCCGGGCTCGTTCGGCACCGCGCCGGTCGCCTGCTCGGCCATCAGCATCTCGGTCGACTGGAGCAGTACCGTACCCGCTCCGACGAACTCGAATTGATGCTCCTCGCCCGAGGTGCCTCCGAGGCCCGTCATCGAGCGCAGCCCGCCCAGCACGCCGGTCATATAGCCGTGGTCGTAGTGGTGGCACGGCGAAGGGCAGTCCGCCCAGCCCACCAGCGCCTGCGGATCCACCCTGATAGGCGGTTCCATGAAGACGACAGGACCGTTCGACGCCGCCACGAACTTGCCCGTACCGATCAAGGTCAGAAAGCCCGGCACGATCGACTGCTTCAGCGCCAGCGTGGGCTGGTACGCCAGCAGATTCCCGGAGCGGATCGTCAGATTGCCGTCCTCCAGGTCGTACGAGTTGACGTCGAAGGCGCGGTCCGCGAGCAGCATCTTGCCGCTGCCCTCCGCCACCACCCAGTCGGCGGCGTGCAGCGGCGAGTGGAAGCTCGTACGCAGCAGCCGCTCGAAGCGGCCGTGGCCGATCCCGTTGAAGTCGATCCGCCCGTAGTAGGCGATCATCTTGCCCTTCTGGAGGAACCACTGGCCGCCCTTCAGCTCCACGCAGAAGGTGTACGCGTTGACGTTGTCGTCGCTCGGCAGCGTCATCGGGTCGAAGATCACGGGCGCGCTCACAGCTTCTCCTCCGACGCCTGGACGTACACCGCACCGCTGCCGCTCAGTTCGAGCTGGAAGGCCTCGCCCGAGCCGCGTCCCACCATGTCGCGCCAGCCGAGTGCGGTGGAGAGCTTGTTCCGTACGTCGCCGTGGTGCGCGACATACGCCTGCGGGTCCACATGGACATCCCTGCCCGGGCTGATGGGCACCTCGATCACTCCGCCGTGTGCCATCACGGCGACCGCGCCATGGCCCTTGAGTGTGGTGGTGAACAGGCCCTGGCCGGTCACCTGGCCGCGCACCATGCCCATGATTCCGCCCTGCGAGCCCATGAACATCGTGCCCTGCTGGAGCGTTCCGTCGAAGGCGAGCAGCCGGTCCGCCTCGACATACAGGGTGTCGCCGGAGAGCCCGATGACCTGGATGTGATGGCCGCCGTGGCCGAACAGCACCGTACCGCTGCCCTCGACCGTCATCAGCGGTGTCGCCTCGTTGGCCACCCGCCGGCCGATCATCGACATCAGCCCGCCCTGGCCGCCCTGCATGTTCGGCGTGAAGCTGACCTCGCCGCGGTAAGCCAGCATCGCGCCGCGCTGGCTGAACATCTTCTGGCCGGGCACCACCGTGGCCTCGACCATCTTCGAGTTGATCTCACGGAACGGCATCAGACGTCACCCCCGATCGTGTTGCGCTCGCTCGGCTGTACGTACACGAGCCCGTCGCCCTCGAAGCGGATCTGGAAGGCCTCGCCGCCGCCCTCGCCCATCAGCGTGCGGAAGGTCACTCCGGCCTGGAAGTGCTGCTGGAGATTTCCCTGGTGCGCGATGTACGCGCCTGGATCGACCGAGAGCGGGTACTGAGGCGTCACCCGCAGGATCACCGCCGGGCCGTCCGACATGATCGCGGCCTGCCCCATGCCCTCGACGGTGGTGGTGAACAGGCCGTTGCCGGTCGCTCCGCCGCGCAGTCCGGTGAAGGTCGTACCGGTCCGCAGCCCGGCGTCGGTGCAGAGCAGATTGCTGGCCTCGACATAGAGCTTGTCGCCGTGCAGCGAGACAAGGTTGATCTCGCTCGCGCGGTCGGCGAAGTAGCAGGTGCCTTGGCCCCTCACCTCCATGACGGTCATCTGTTCGCCGGTGAGCCTGCGCGTCACCATCCCGCGCAGGCCCTCACCGCCGCCGGACATCTTCTTGAACGCCATCTGGCCGTCGTACGCGACCATCGAGCCGTTCTTCGCCTTGACGGAGTCGCCGGACATGTCCACGGCGAGCACCTTGCTGCCTTGCAGTCGGAACTGAGCCACGGATCGAAGGTAATGGGCCGAGGCGGGGACGAACAGGTCTTTCCGTCCCGAAGGCGTTCTGGTGGCGTACCACCCTGGTAACGGTCGAGCAAAAGCGGGCTGCCACAATGGTCGCGCTTGTGCGTGCGTTCACAAGATCGCGCCGCCCTGATGCAGTCTCCGTAACCTCGTGCTGCCCCGACAGCCTCGTGCTGCCCCGACGATGTCGCTCCCGACGACCGACCCCCCGACGGACGACCGATCCCCGACGACCGACGACGAAGGTGCCTTCCTCGTGGACATCAAGACCGCCTCCTCCCTCCACCGACTCCGACTGGTCTCCGCGCCCGAGGCCGTGTCCTTTCTGCTGCTGCTCGTCTGCTCGGTGCTCAAGCGGACGACGGACTTCAACGCGGTGCCCGTGATGGGCGCGGTCCACGGTCTGCTCTTCGTGCTGTACGTGGTCTTCTGGCTGGACGCCTGGAACCGCACCAAGTGGTCCTTCGGGACGGCGGCCCTCTACTTCGTCCTCTCCGTCCTGCCGGCCGGCGGCTTCTTCGCCGAGCGGAAGCTCAAGCGCGCCGCCGAGGACGAGGTCATCGCCTCGCGCGCCCGTCACGAGGACCGCGAGGACCGCGAAGGTACGGTGAAGGCATGATCGTCGCCTTCTCCGTCTCGCCTCTCGGTGTGGGCGAGGACGTCGGTGAGTACGTGGCCGATGCCGTCCGGGTGGTCCGCGAGTCCGGGCTGCCGAACCGCACCGATGCCATGTTCACCTCCATCGAGGGCGAGTGGGACGAGGTGATGGACGTGGTCAAGCGCGCCGTCGCCGCCGTCGAGGCACGCGCGCCGCGTGTCTCACTCGTCCTCAAGGCCGACATCAGGCCCGGTGTCACGGACGCGCTCACCTCGAAGGTCGAGACGGTGGAACGGCACCTCTCCGCCTGAGCGCCGACGTCTGAGCGCCGACGTCTGACGGAGGCCCGTGCCCTCGCGCACAGTTGCCTGCCCAACGTGGAAGTGTCAGCTCCGTACGCCGCTACGCGCCACCGCCCGCAGCCGTAAGCGGTACTCCACGCCCGGAAAACCGCTCGCACGGACGCCTCCCGGTCGACACGCAGGTCGTTGTCCCGTTCTGTGGGGATATCGACCTCGCGAATCTGCTGGGGAGGCACCGTGCGGCCCGACGGCTACGACTACGACACGTACAGCTGCCTGGCCGGTCCCTTGACGGAGCCGGACGGGCCCGGCGCGTACCGGGTGCGGTATCACAGCCTGCTCGCACGCGAGCCGCACCGCATACGCGCGGTCCTGCTGATGACCCTCGCCCCGGTGCTCTCGGCCGTCCTGCTGGTCTATCTGGTCTGGCCCACGCACCGGACCGAGCGCGAGGGCGGCGAGCGCTGGCTGGTCGTCTTCGACCAGGTGATGCTCGGCGCGATCGGCCTCATCGCCTTCTTCATGCTGGTCAACGTCACCTCCGTGGCCCATGCCACGCTGGTCGCCAGGGATCCGATACCCGTGCCCGCCGAGGCGGGCACCCGGGTCGCGTTCCTCACCACGTACGTGCCGGGCAAGGAACCGCTCTCCATGGCGAGGGCGACGCTCGAAGGAGCGGTACGGCTGCGCCACCGCGGCCCGCTCGACGTCTGGCTGCTCGACGAGGGCGACGACAGCGAGGCCAGGGCTCTCTGCGAGGAGCTGGGAGCCCGTCACTTCACCCGGCACGGTGTGCCCGAGTGGAACCAGCCGAAGGGCTCCCACAAGGCACGCACCAAGCACGGCAACTACAACGCCTGGATCGCGATGCACGGCGAGGAGTACGACTTCTTCGCCTCCGTCGACACCGACCACATACCGCTCCCCAACTTCCTTGAGCGGATGCTGGGTTACTTCCGCGATCCGGACATCGCCTTTGTCGTCGGCCCTCAGGTGTACGGCAACTACACCTCACCGGTCACCAAGGCCGCAGAGTCGCAGCAGTTCCTCTTCCACGCGCTGATCCAGCGGGCCGGCAACCGCTACGAAGCGCCGATGTTCGTCGGCACCAACAATGTCGTACGGATCGCGGCGGTGAAGCAGATCGGCGGTCTGTACGACTCGATCACCGAGGACATGGCCACCGGCTTCGAACTGCACCGCAGGCTCAATCCCCGTACCGGCCGGTTCTGGCGCTCCGTCTACACGCCCGACGTCCTCGCCGTCGGCGAGGGCCCGGAATCCTGGACCGACTTCTTCACCCAGCAGCTCCGCTGGTCCCGGGGCACCTACGAGACGCTCTTCACGCAGTACTGGAAGGCGCCTCTGCGGATGCCGCGCGGGCGGCTGTTCAGCTACACGCTGATGCTCGTGTACTACCCGATGACCGCGGTCAACTGGCTCCTCGGCATCCTGAGCTGCGTACTCTTCCTCTGGCTCGGCGCCTCGGGCACCCAGGTCTCCTCCTCGGTGCTGCTGATGCTCTACAGCGACGCCGCCGCCCTCCAGATCGGCCTCTACCTCTGGAACCGCCGGCACAATGTCTCGCCGCACGAGCCCGAGGGCTCCGGCGGACTGGCCGGGATGGCGATGTCCGCGCTCTCCGCGCCGATCTATCTCAGATCGCTCGGCTCGGCCGTACTGCGCACCCGAGGCCGCTTCGTCGTCACACCGAAGGGCGGCAGTGCCAGCCCGGACCGGCTGATGACCTTCCGGCTCCATCTCTACTGGGCCGGAGTCCTGATCGTCTCCCTGATCGCGTCGGTGTTCCTGGACCACACCCACGCGGCGATGCGCACCTGGGCCCTGCTGGCCCTGGCCATCGCACTCGCGCCGGTCGGTGTCTGGGCCTGGACCACCTGGCGCGAGGCCGCGGAGCGCCGGGTCGTCGGCGGCCCGGCCGTCACCGTAACCGCTCCCGAGCCGGGTGAGGAGCCGGAGCCCGCGCTCGTGACGACGACCGGAGGGAACTGAGCCATGGCCTCCTACGGGTCCAACTTCTACGGGTCCGACTCCGATGGGTCCCAGTCCGATGGGTCCAACTCCAACGGGTACGAACCGTCGAAGAAGTTCACACCGTCGACGAAGTTCAAGAAGACGCTGCTGGGCGGCGGAGCGCTGGTCGTACTCGTGGGGCTCAACGCTCCCGCGGCCTTCTCCTTCGCCCAGGAGAAGTACCACGCGTACAAGATCGCGCAGCCGGGCTACAAGCGGCAGTACGGCTCCTGGGCGAGGCTCGACGTCCCGAAGGAGTTCCGTACGAACGCGATCCACGCGGCCCTGCTGCACACCGGCAAGGTGCTGATCGTCGCCGGCTCGGGCAACAACCAGAAGAAGTTCGACGAGGGATCGTTCGACACGATCCTGTGGAATCCGGCCGACAACAGCTTCAAGAAGATCCCCACTCCGGAGGACTTCTTCTGCTCGGGCCACGCCCAGCTCCCGGACGGCCGGCTGCTGGTGGCGGGCGGCACGGCGCGCTACGAGGTGCTCGACGGCGAGATCCGGCGCGCGGGCGGCGGTATGCGCGTCAAGAACGAGAACCCGGACCGGTCCTACACATTCAAGAAGGGCACCCGCTTCCGCTCTCCGTCGGGCGTCGAGTACGTCAGCACGACCGATGTCACCGTGCCGAAGGCGAAGAAGCAGCTCCAGGTCGGATACGGGAAGGGCGACCGGATGCTGCCCTGGAAGACCAAGGTCACGGCCGGTGAGGCACGGGTCTTCGTGGAGGCGGTCAAAGAGGGCCCGCAGGCGCTGACCACGCAGGCCGCGCAGTACGAGATCGTCGGTCTCAAGGGCAAGGACGCGGACAACCTCTACGGTCTGGCGCAGAAACTCACCACGGAGAAGCAGGACTTCCAGGGCATCAGGTCCGCGTACGAGTTCGATCCGGCGGCCGAGAAGTACATCCCGGTGGACCCGATGAAGGAGGCCCGCTGGTATCCCACGCTGGTCGGTCTGGACGACGGCAGGGTGCTCGCCGTCTCGGGCCTGGACGATGTCGGCGCGGTGCTCACCGGCTACAACGAGCTCTACGACCCGAAGACCAAGAAGTGGTCCAAGGGCCCGGAACGGTACTTCCCGACCTATCCGGCGCTCTTTCTGACCAAGGGCGGAAAGCTTTTCTACTCGGGATCCAACGCCGGGTACGGACCCGCCGACAAGGGCCGGCGGCCGGGTGTGTGGGATCCCGTGAAGAACACCTTCACTCCGGTCGACGGGCTCACCGACGGCGACCAGACCGAGACCTCGGCCTCGCTGATGCTGGCGCCGGTCCAGGACCAGCGGGTGATGCTGCTCGGCGGCGGAGGTGTCGGCGAGTCGGCCAAGGCCACGCCGCGTACGGCGATCATCGACCTGAACAAGGAGAGCCCGACGTTCCAGGAAGGGCCTCGGCTGCCGCAGGGCACGCGCTATCTGAGCAGTGTGCTGCTGCCCGACGACTCGGTGTTCACCACCGGCGGCTCCTCGGACTACCGCGGGCGCAGCGCCAGCGACATCCTCAAGGCGCAGTTCTACGATCCGGCGACCAACTCCTTCCGCCGCGCGGCCGATCCGACCGTGGGCCGCAACTACCACTCGGAGGCGCTGCTGCTGCCGGACGGCCGGGTGGTCACCTTCGGCTCGGACCCGCTCTTCGACGACGCGGACAACACCAAGCTCGGCACCTTCGAACAGCGCGTGGAGATCTACACGCCGCCCTATCTCCAGGGCGACCGCGCCTCCGACAAGAACCGTCCGGCCCTGGGCGAGGGCCCGCGCCGCACGGACCACGACGGCCGGGCGACCTTCCGCACGGCGAAACCGGACCGCATAACCAAGGCCCGTCTGATGCGCCCGAGCGCGGTGACCCACACGACGGACGTCGAACAGCGCTCGATAGAGGTGGGCCTGACCAGAACCAAGGACACGGTGACGATAGAGGTCCCCAAGGACCGCACCCTGGTCCCTCCGGGCTGGTACATGCTCTTCGTCACGGACACAGCGGGCACACCGTCCGAAGCGAAGTGGCTGCTGGTGGAGTGAGGTTACGCCCTGGCCTTCCTGGCCAGGCCAAGGGCGTAGTCGGGCCACCAGGTGCCGGCCGTGGGGCCGCCCCGGCAGGGGCCGTCGGATTCGCCCGGACGTTTGATCCAGAGGTAGGCGTCGAGCAGTTCGTTGCCGGTGTTGGTGGTCGGCGGTGTGCCGAGGGCGCGGCCCGGTGGGTTGCACCAGGCCTCGTCCCGGTCGCCCGAGAGCGGGCCGACGCCGTTTCTGCTGGTGTCGACGGTGAAGTGGGCGTCGCCGAGGAGGCCCGAGAGCCGGGTGCCGAACGTCTTGACCGTGTCGTTCGTCTGGAAGTTGGACACATTGAGCGAGAAGCCGTCGGCCGCTTCGATCCCGGCCCGTTTGAGCGGCTCGGCGAGTCTCGCCGGATCGGAGATCCAGGCCGGGTTGCCGGCGTCCAGATAGACCTTGGTCTTCGGCTGTCGCTTCAGCCGGCTGATCGCGTGGGCGAGCAGCTCGTACCGCTCGGCGTGGTGCTGGGCCGGAGTGCAGCCGTCCGCGAGATGCGGTACGGCGTCCGGCTCCAGGATCACGATGGCCGGAGCGTCACCGATGGCGTCGGCGAAGGCGTCGATCCACTCCCGGTAGTACGCCGCGTCGTGCGCGCCGCCCGCCGAGTACAGGCCGCAGTCGCGGTGCGGGATGTTGTAGGCGACGAAGACCGCCGTCCGCTTGTCCGCGGCGGCGCCCCGTACCGCCCTGCTGATCTCCGGAACGGGATCGTCCCCGGCCGGCCACTCCGCCACCGCTCGCTCCGAGATCCGCCTCAGGGCCTTCGCGTCGTCCGCGCGGCCCTCCTTCTCCCACTGTCTGACCTGGCGCGCCGCGTCGCTCTCCGGATCGATCCAGAAAGGCCCACCGGCCGTGGGGACGGTCTCGCCCCGGGCCGCCTCGCCCTGGACCGCCGTGGCGGTCTGCTCACCGGCGGAGGCCCGCCGGGAGTCGGAGGAGGACGAGGAGCAGGCGGCGGCCGTCAGCGCCAGAACGGTCGTGACGGCGGCGGTGAAGGCGGCGGTGAGTGAGTACGAGCGGTGCGGTCTGCGGCCGGACATACAGCCCCCTCGGACGACGGCTGACCACCGGGGAGTGGTGGACTGGATGTGGTGACTGGGATGCGGTGACTGGTGCCTGGGCAGGTCAAGGATGGCTAATCGTGACATAACGGCACAACGCTGCCGGGCTGCGACACCGCGAGGTACCCGTCGGCCGGGACCGGTCGGACCGAAGGGCGAGACAGGGCTGACCGCTATATGACCAGTGGGTAAGGTCGATGCCGTGCCGAAGCCGCTCAACCTCCCGTTCGATCCCATCGCCCGCGCCGACGAGCACTGGCGGCGGCGCTGGGGTCCGGTTCCCGCCATGGGCGCCATCACCTCGATCATGCGCGCGCACCAGATCCTGCTCGCCGGTGTCGACGCCGTGGTCAAGCCGTACGGACTGACCTTCGCCCGGTACGAGGCGCTGGTGCTGCTCACCTTCTCCAAGGAGGGCGAGCTGCCGATGTCCAAGATCGGCGAGCGGCTCATGGTCCATCCGACCTCGGTCACCAACACCGTGGACCGGCTGGTGACCTCGGGACTGGTCGACAAGCGGCCCAATCCCAGCGACGGACGCGGCACACTCGCCTCCATCACGGACAAGGGCCGCGAGGTGGTGGAGGCCGCCACCCGCGATCTGATGGAGATGGACTTCGGGCTCGGGGCGTACGACGCCGAGGAGTGCGCGGAGATCTTCGCGATGCTGCGCCCGCTACGGGTGGCGGCGCGGGACTTCGAGGAGTAGCGGGCGTCAGCCGCGCGGGTGCGGGCTCCGGTGTACGAGCCGTACCGCGACGCCTTCCGGGCGCGAGCCCGCCGCGTACGGGCCGCCCGAAGACCGCCGATCGCGTCCCGTTACGCTCGTCGCCATGAAACAAAGCGTGCTCTCCCGCTATCGGGTGATGGCGTATGTCACCGCCGTATGGCTGCTGGTCTTCACCGTGGCGATCGTCATGAAGTACGGGTTCGACACCGGCGACACGATGCTGATCTCCCAGATCCACGGTGTGCTCTTCATCATCTATGTGATCTTCGCCTTCGATCTGGGCTCCAAGATGAAGTGGCCCTTCGGCAAGCTGCTCTGGGTGCTGGCCGCCGGCTGTATCCCCGTGGCGTCCTTCTTCGTCGAGCCGAGAGTCACCCGCGAGGTCAGGGTGCGGCTCGCGGAGAGTGATCCCGCCCTCGTCAAGGCCTGACGGCCGCCCTTTCCGCCCGCGCGGACGAACGTGCGGGCGGTTGCCATCGACATTTACTTGGACGTCCTAGTAAATTTGAAGGCATGGACGCTGACGCGATCGACGAGGGCCGCCAGCGCTGGCAGGCTCGCTACGACAAGGCCCGCAAGCGCGACGCGGACTTCACGACGCTCTCCGGTGATCCCGTGGAGCCGGTCTACGGGCCCCGGCCCGGCGACACCTACGCGGGATTCGAGCGGATCGGCTGGCCCGGTGAGTATCCCTTCACCCGAGGACTCCATCCGACCGGCTACCGCGGCCGTACGTGGACCATCCGCCAGTTCGCCGGCTTCGGCAACGCCCTCCAGACCAACGAGCGCTACAAGATGATTCTGGCCGCGGGCGGCGGCGGGCTCTCCGTCGCCTTCGACATGCCGACGCTCATGGGCCGTGACTCCGACGATCCGCGCGCGCTCGGCGAGGTCGGCCACTGCGGTGTCGCCATCGACTCGGCCGCCGACATGGAGATCCTCTTCGGTGACATCCCGCTCGGCGATGTCACCACCTCGATGACGATCAGCGGGCCCGCCATCCCGGTCTTCTGCATGTACCTCGTCGCGGCGGAGCGACAGGGCGTCGATCCGGCGGTGCTCAACGGCACGCTCCAGACCGACATCTTCAAGGAGTACATCGCCCAGAAGGAGTGGCTCTTCCAGCCCGAGCCGCATCTCCGGCTGATCGGCGATCTGATGGAGCACTGCGCGCGCTCCATCCCCGCGTACAAGCCGCTCTCGGTCTCCGGCTACCACATCCGCGAGGCGGGCGCGACGGCCGCGCAGGAGCTGGCGTACACCCTGGCCGACGGCTTCGGCTATGTGGAGCTGGGCCTCAGCCGTGGTCTGGACGTGGACACCTTCGCGTCCGGGCTCTCCTTCTTCTTCGACGCGCATCTCGACTTCTTCGAGGAGATCGCGAAGTTCCGCGCGGCCCGGCGGATCTGGGCGCGCTGGATGAGGGAGGTGTACGGAGCGAGGACCGACAAGGCGCAGTGGCTCCGCTTCCACACACAGACGGCGGGCGTCTCGCTGACCGCGCAGCAGCCGTACAACAACGTCGTACGGACGGCGGTGGAGGCGCTGGCGGCCGTCCTCGGCGGTACGAACTCCCTGCACACCAACGCGCTGGACGAGACTCTCGCCCTGCCGAGCGAACAGGCCGCGGAGATCGCGCTGCGCACGCAGCAGGTACTGATGGAGGAGACGGGCGTGGCCAATGTGGCCGATCCGCTCGGCGGCTCCTGGTATGTCGAGCAGCTCACCGACCGTATCGAGGCCGACGCCGAGAAGATCTTCGACCGGATCAAGGAGCGCGGACTGCGGGCCCACCCGGACGGGCGTCACCCGATCGGCCCTGTCACCTCCGGCATTCTGCGCGGGATAGAGGACGGCTGGTTCACGGGCGAGATCGCCGAGTCGGCGTTCCAGTACCAGCGCTCGCTGGAGAAGGGCGACAAGCGGGTCGTCGGCGTCAATGTGCACCATGGCTCGGTCACCGGCGATCTGGAGATCCTGCGGGTCAGCCATGAGGTCGAGCGCGAGCAGGTGAAGGTGCTCGCGGAGCGCAAGGGCGCCCGCGACGACGCCCGGGTGCGCGCTGGTCTGGAGGCCATGCTGGCCGCGGCGCGCGACGGCTCGAACATGATCGGCCCGATGCTGGAGGCGGTACGGGCGGAGGCCACGCTCGGCGAGATCTGCGGCGTTCTGCGGGACGAGTGGGGCACGTACACGGAGCCGCCCGGCTTCTGAGCCCTGGCGCAAGCCACTGACGGCCGCCCTCTTTCCGGGGGCGGCCGTCGGCGTTCGCCGGAGCCGCCGTCGGCCTTTTCCCCTCGCGTCCTGGCAGTTAGCTCTTAGTCAGAGCTAAAGTGATGGTATGACCACAGCTGAGTTTCCTGACTCGCTCGCCGATGTACTGGCGGGCGTCCAGCGGATGGTCCGGCGCCGGCTGCGTGAAGGGATGACGGCGCCGCGGCTGCGCGGCGCGCAGATCGAGCTGCTGCGGCTGGTCGCGGCGCGGCCCGGGATCCGGGTGTCGGCGGCGGCCAAAGAGCTGTATCTCGCCGGGAACTCGGTCTCCACCCTGGTCAATCAGCTCAGCAGGGCCGGATATCTGCGCCGGGAGACCGATCCGTCCGACCGCAGGTCCGCGCTGCTGCTGCCCACCCAGGCGGCCACCTCGCGGCTGGCGGACTGGGAGGCGCGGCGCTCCGCGCTGGTACGGGAACAGGTGGCCCGGCTGACGGACGAGGAGCGCGCGGCCCTGGCCGCGGCCCTTCCGGCACTGCGCAAGCTCGCCCAGAACCTGCATGAGGAAGTGGAGGGCGTATGACGGACAGAGCCGCAAGCACCACCACCGATACGGCCAATGCCACCACCGGCACAGGTACCGGTACGGGCGCTGGTACCGGTACCGGTACCGACCTCGGCACCGAGGCCGTGAGCTGCCGTGGCCTGGAGTACTCCTTCGGTGACACCAAGGCCGTCTCCCACCTCGACCTCTCCGTCCGCGCGGGCGAGGTCTTCGGACTGCTCGGTCCCAACGGCGCGGGCAAGACGACCGCGATCCGCTGTATCACCACTCTGCTGCCCGTTCCCGCGGGCATGGTGCGGGTGTTCGGGCACGACGCGGCCACGGAGAAGATGGCCGTACGCCGTCTGCTGGGCTATGTACCGCAGCAGCTCTCCGCCGACGCCCAGCTCACCGGCCGCGAGAATGTGACGCTCTTCGCCCGGGTCTTCGACGTCCCGCGCCGCGAGCGCGCCGAACGTGTCGCGCAGGCGCTGGAGGCCGTCGATCTGACGAGCGCGGCCGACCGGATGGCCAAGACCTACTCCGGTGGCATGATCCGCCGTCTCGAACTCGCGCAGGCGCTGGTCAGCGCGCCTCGGCTGCTGATGCTGGACGAGCCGACGATCGGACTCGACCCGATCGCCCGTACCAGCGTCTGGGAGCACATCAACGCCGTACGGCACGCCACAGGCATGACCGTACTGGTGACCACGCACTACATGGACGAGGCCGAGCAGTACTGCGACCGGGTCGGGCTGATGAACCGCGGCCGGATCCATGCCCTCGGCACTCCGGACGAGCTGAGGACCGAGCTGCGCGAGCGCCGCAGGGCCTCGGCCGAAACGGCGGAGGCCGGCACGGCGAAGGGTGAGCCGGTGGCGAAGGACGACGCCATGCCGACGCTGGAAGACGTCTTCCGCGAGGTGGCGGGCCGAGGACTGGACGAGGAAGGAGGCGACTTCCGCGATGTCAGGAACACGCGCCGTACAGCGTCCCGGGTCGGCTGAGGGCCTCGATCCCGCCCGGATCGGTCTGCTGCTCAAGCCGCCGCGCGCCCGTACCGGCTGGCAGGTGCTGCCCGCCCGGGTCATGGCGATGTGCGCGGTCGAGCTCCAGAAGCTGCGCCACGACCGTACCGAGCTGTACACCCGGGCCATCCAGCCCGCGCTGTGGCTGCTGATCTTCGGTGAGACCTTCACCCGGATCAGGGCCATCCCGACCGGCGGCATCCCGTACATCGACTTTCTCGCGCCCGGCATCATCGCCCAGTCCGCGATGTTCATCGCGATCTTCTACGGGATCATGATCATCTGGGAGCGGGACGCGGGCATACTGACCAAACTCCTGGTCACTCCGACGCCGAGAGCCGCCCTGATCAGCGGCAAGGCGTTCGCGTCCGGCGTCAAGGCGCTGATCCAGGCGGTGGTGGTGATCGTCATCGCGACGGCCCTGGGTGTGGGACTGACCTGGAATCCGCTGAAGCTGCTCGGCGTCGCGGTCGCGGTGGTCCTCGGCTCGGCCTTCTTCTCGTGTCTGTCGATGACGATCGCCGGGATCGTGCTGACGCGTGACCGGCTGATGGGCATCGGCCAGGCCATCACCATGCCGCTGTTCTTCGCGTCGAACGCGCTCTATCCGGTGGCGATCATGCCCGGCTGGCTCCAGGTGATCAGCAAGATCAATCCGCTGAGCTATCAAGTGGACGCCCTGCGCGGGCTGCTGCTCGGTACGCCGTCCCATCTGCTGCTGGACTACGGCGTGCTGGCGTTCGCGGCGGTCGTGGGCATCGCGGCGGCCTCGTCGCTGCTGGGCCGTCTGGCGCGGTAGCACCAGCAGGGCGCCACCCTCAGGGCCCGGAGGTTACGGCCGACAGGCCGCCCAGCAACAGGGCCGTGAAGGTGCGCGCCCACTGCCGGTCGACCGGCTCCGCGCTGACCAGCGCGCGGTGGACCACCGTGCCGGCGATCACATCGAAGATCAGATCCGCGGTACGGGCGGCCGTCGCGGCGTCCGGCTCGCGGGGAAGTTCGCCACGGGCCTGCGCGCGCTCGCGCCCGAGCAGCACCAGCCGCTTCTGGCGGTCCACGATCGAGGTACGGATACGCTGCCGCAGCGCCTCGTCCCTCGTGGCCTCCGCGACCACCGCCATCAGCGCGGTCTTGGCCTCCGGCCGCTCCAGCAGCGCCGCGAACTGGAGCACCACGTCCTCGATATCGGTGACGAGGCTGTCGGAGCCCGGGAGTTCGAGCTCGTCGAAGAGCGCCGCGACCGCGTCCACCACCAGCTCGCTCTTGCCCGGCCAGCGCCGGTAGAGCGTGGTCTTGGCGACGCCCGCGCGGCTCGCCACATCGCTCATCGTCAACTTGGGCCAGCCCAGTTCCACCAGAGCGGCCCTGGTCGCCGCCAGGATCGCCGCGTCGGCCTCGGCGCTGCGCGGGCGGCCCGTACGGGACGTAGGCGCATCGACGGGACGGCTGTGGCTGCTGCGCATGACGGCGACCATATCGGCTGGTGGAGAATGTGTTGTGAGCCAGTTCACCGGAAAGATCTCACCTGTGGCCCGGAGCCGGGAGTTACGCTACGAGTCGTAGCGAAAGCCTGTAACGCTTGTGACAGAGGCCGGTGGGGGGCCTTGACGGGCCCGCGGCGACAACCACAAGACGCGAGGTGGGGACCGCGCGTCGAACCGCGGTGTACGCACCGCTTTTCTGAAGTGCGCGCGGAAGGGGGAGGATGTACTCATGCAGCCTAGGAACATGTCCATGAGCGGCGTCGTCGACCTCGCCGCGGTGAAGGCGGCCAACGAGGCCAAGGCGAAGGCGGAGCAGGCCCGTGCCGAGGCGGCCCGCCAGGGAGGCACCGGTGCCGTCCCTCCGTCCAGTCTGGTGACCGACGTCGATGAGGCGGGCTTCGAGCGCGATGTCCTCCAGCGTTCCACGGAGGTCCCGGTCGTCATCGACTTCTGGGCCGAGTGGTGCGAGCCGTGCAAGCAGCTCAGTCCGGTGCTGGAGCGGCTGGCGCGGGAGTACAACGGCCGGTTCGTCCTCGCCAAGATCGATGTCGACGCCAATCAGATGCTGATGCAGCAGTTCGGGATCCAGGGCATCCCGGCGGTCTTCGCGGTGGTGGCCGGACAGGCGCTGCCGCTCTTCCAGGGCGCGGCTCCGGAGGCCCAGATCCGTCAGACGCTCGATCAGCTGATCCAGGTCGGTGAGGAGCGCTTCGGGCTCACCGGTATCGCCGTCGATCCCGGCGCGGAGGCGGAGGGCCCGGCGGAGAGGGTCGTTCCGGCAGGACCGTACGACGCGCTGCTGGAGGCGGCCGTACAGGCGCTGGACGCCAATGACTTCGGCGGCGCGGCCCAGGCGTACCGCAATGTGCTCGCCGACGATCCCGGCAATACGGAGGCCAAGCTCGGCCTCGCCCAGGCCGAACTGCTCGGCCGGGTACGGGCCATGGACCAGACGCAGGTCCGCAAGGACGCGGCGGAGCGGCCGGACGATGTCCAGGCGCAGATCGCCGCGGCCGATCTCGATCTGGTCGGCGGCCATGTGGAGGACGCCTTCGGACGGCTCGTCGAGACCGTACGCCGGACGTTCGGTGACGAGCGGGAGGCGGCGCGCGTACGGCTGTTGCAACTGTTCGAGGTGATCGGCGGTGACGATCCCCGGGTGACGGCGGCGCGTTCGGCCCTCGCGAGAGTGCTCTTCTGACGTTTCCGGCCGGTCCGACGTTTTCTGTGGGCCTGGCGTTGGGCCTGGCGTTCTCCGTCGGTCCGTCGGCCCGATGGTGCCCGCCGGCCTCTCCGCCGCGCCACATGGACGCGGCGGCACAACGGCAACAGCCGCCGCGCTTTACCAAATCTTGATAAAAGCGACTGCTGTTACTGGCAGTAAATCGCCCCCCTTGTTCTGTCCGGCTATGGGGGGCATTCGCCGCTTGTGCCGCACCGTCGGGAGGCACCCTGTGTGGCCGCCCGGCGGCGCCGGGTCGCCTGCCGCTCATCGGGCCGTTACCAGCCAGTAACGAACCCCCTTGTGTCAAGGCCGTGAATGGACCACGATCGGCGACGCTCGGTCCAATTCCGCACCAGCACGGCAACCAGTCGCGCCGTCGGTCCTGGGTCCCCACCGAGCGGACCGGTGGCAGCGCCGCCGGGCCGGACAGGGGGGTTCCTGCCTTCCCGGCAGGGCCTGTCCAGAGGTTGCGCGAAGGCGTGGCCAGTGGTTGTCGCTCGGGGGTGATCGCCGGTGGTTCCGGACGCGGTCCGCGTCTCCGGGCCAGGCGCTCTCCTTCCCGAGGACGTAGCACTTCTCCCATCCCAGGACGGGCTCCCACCCGATCCGGAGATGTACGTCCGAGAAGGAGGAAATTCATGGAGTCCCAAGTGCGTGGCGGGACCAGATGGAAGCGGTTCGCGGTCGTCATGGTGCCGAGCGTGGCCGCGACGGCAGCGATAGGTGTCGCTCTGGCACAGGGGGCGCTGGCGGCCTCGTTCAGTGTGTCCGGCCAGAGCTTCAAGGTGAGTGCCGACAGGCTGGTCGGTGAGGACTTCGTCCAGTACGGAAGCATCGCCGACGGCACGGATCTGAAGGGCAAGAAGACCGCGCATCCGGTCGCCGTCTCCGGATTCAGCAAGGCCACGATCACCAACATGTGCCAGTCGGTGGTCACTCCGGACGTTCCGATCTTCGGGAACGTCAGCCTTGAGCTGCGTGCCGGGCAGGACGCCAAGAACCCGGTCGTGGCAACGAACATCTACCTCGACGTCGCCGAGCTCAAGGCCGACGCGGAGTTCGACGACATCGACATCGGTGTGGCGGCGGGCGATCCGGGCAACGGAACGAAGATCCAGCCCGGAACGGAAGGGAAGGTCAATCCCTTCGGCTTCGCGCAGCGCGCCAGGCTGGCCACGCTCACCAAGGTGGAGCAGACGGCGTGGGCGACCACGGCCGGCACCTTCAAGCTCACCGGTCTGAGCCTGAAGCTGCACACGGGCACCAAGAAGGAGTGCTACTAAGCACGCCCAGGGCGGGCGTGGAGCGTAGGACACGGTCCCGCCCGCCCGCTCCGAGGACACTCCGAACGCTGACCACACTCCGAACACTTTTTCACTGCAACACCGGTTCCAGGGAGCGGTTTTCCATGAGCGGCGAGTCTTCAGGTCCCCGAGGACGATTCACTTACTGGCGGCTTCGGTTCCGTGCCTGGCGAGGCACCCGGCCGTTCTGGGCGGGCCTGTTCACATTGCTGAGCGGAGCGCCGATCGCCTACTTCCCGTACGCGAATCTGCGGCTCGGGCATCTCACCCTGGCCATGGCCACCACCGCGGGCGCGGGTTCGCTGATCATCGGAGTACTGCTGGTCACACTGGGCCTGACGATGTGGTTCCACAGCATCGTCCGGGTGTTCGCGGGCGTGGCCACGATCCTGCTGGCACTGGTCTCACTCCCGGTCTCCAACATCGGCGGCTTCCTCATCGGCTTTGTGCTCGCCCTGCTCGGCGGCGCGCTCTCCGTCTCCTGGGCACCCGGCAAGCCGCCCCGGCCGGCCGCCGAGCACCACATCCCCCACCAGGCGCCGGAGCCCGGCAGGGCCGAACCCGGATGGGCCGGAACCGGAAGGGCCGAACCTGACAGGGCGGCACCCGACAGGGCCGGTGATCCCTTCCCCGTACCGCGCGACGGGGAGGACCCGAACGTGACGGAAACGACTGCCCAAGCCAACGGCGGGAGGAACAGTGCGGGGTGAAGAAGCGCAGCCCATCGCGGCCGGAGGCGATGAATCCCGGGTGAGGAGAGGGCCGCGCCACGCGGCTCCGAAGAAGTCGCTCCTGACCAAGCTGCACATACCCGCCGGCAAGGCCATCGCCCTGGCGGCCATGCCCACGGCGGTCTTCGTGGGCATGGGGCTGACGCCCAGGCTCGCGCTGGCCGACGACAGCAAGGACATACCTTTCGCGCCGGGACCGTGTGTGACGCGCTCGGACGATCCGGACCCGTCGGAGTCGCCCTCGCCCTCGGCATCCCCGTCGGGATCACCGTCCGAGTCGCCCTCGCAGTCGCCCGCGCCGGGCGAGTCGCCGTCGGCCTCGGAGGGATCTGAGGCGGGAACGTCGGAGTCGGGCGCGGCGGAGAGCCCGGTGAAGGGACCGGACTCCGAGGATGCCGCCGCTCCCGCCGGAGCCGGGCCGAAGCCGGCATCGACCGCGAAGCCGACGCCGACTCCCACTCCGGCGAAGTCCAAGAATCCGCTGGATCCGCTGGGGCTGGGTGATGTACTCGGCGACATCCTCGGCGTCTCCGACAAGGAGACACCGGCCACGCCGACACCGAAGCCCTCGGCCATCACACAGAAGCCGGGCGCCGCCGAACCGTCCGCCGAGGCCACGTCCAAGCCCAGGCCCACGCAGAAGCCGGGCAGTCCCGCACGCCCGGACGACGCGGGCGGTGGGGACGGCGCGGGCGGCGCGGCGGGCGCCGTGGTGGACGGTACGGAGAAGGCCATCAGGGACGCGGCCGAGAAAGCCGGCGTCACGGTCGAGGAACTGGACGACGACGCCAAGGGACTCGACGCACACAAGGACGACGACATCCCGGCGGGCGCCGACGGCAAGGAGCCGTACCCTTGCCCGACTCCCGATCCCGAGGCGCTCGCCGCCGCCAAGGAGGAGCAGGGCATCCCGCTGCTGCCGGACGATCCCTGGACGCTGCACAGTTCGCTGCTGACGCTGCGCGGGCTCGACTACCACGGCATCGTCGAGGTGAAGACCGGCAGCGGCAAGGTGAAGAAGGCGCTGAAGTTCACGGCCACCTCGGTGGACATCGGCGATCTGCATCAGACCGTGGTCTATCCCGAGGGCAGGACGGGCCATGTGAAGGCCCGCGAGGGCTCGACGTCCACGATCCGCCACGGCGAAGTGACCATGTACACCGAGGAGTTGAAGGGCAATCTCTTCGGGATCATTCCCATCACCTTCAGCCCGCGGACGCCGCCACCGCTGAACGTACCGTTCGCCTTCTTCACGGAGGTCAAGGTGACACAGGCAGGCCAGTTCGGCGGAACGCTCACCGTCCCGGGCCTCCAGAACTACATCACGGACTGACCGTATGCGGCCCGCACCCCTGACGACGAATCCCAGGGGCGCGGGCCACATGGTGCCCGGCCACATAGCGTCCGACCACATGCCGCTCGACCACATGGCGTGCCCGTACGGCGGGACCGTCACCGCTGGATGGACTTGACCTCCAGGAACTCCGCCAGTCCGAAGGCGCCCATCTCACGGCCGTTGCCCGACTGCTTGTACCCGCCGAAGGGCGCCAGCGGGTTGAACTGGGCACCGTTCACATCGATCTGACCGGCTCGCAGCCGCCCGGCGACGGCGAGTGCGTGCTCCGGCTCGCCGAACACCGCGCCGTTCAGCCCGTAGACGGTGCTGTTGGCGATCTCGACCGCCTGCTCCTCGTCGGTGTACGGGATCACCGACAGCACCGGACCGAAGATCTCCTCCTGTGCGATCACGGCGTCGGGGGCGACGTTCGCGAAGATCGTCGGCTGTACGTAACTGCCGGACTCCAGCCCCTCTATCCGGCCGGGCCCGCCGGTCACGAGCGTGGCACCGTCGGCGATGCCTCGCTCGATATAACCGGTGACCCGCTGCCGCTGCGCCTCGGACACCAGCGGGCCGAGCCGGGTGCTCTCGTCGGCCGGATCGCCGACGGTGTACTCCGCGGCGGCGGCGAGCGCCAGCTCCACGATCTCGTCGTGCCGGGACGCCGGGACCAGCATCCGGCTCCAGGCGCCGCAGACCTGCCCGCTGTTGATCCAGGCGTTGGTCACCCCGAGCGTGACGGCCTGGCCGAGGTCCGCGTCGTCCAGGATCACATTGGCCGACTTGCCGCCCAGCTCCAGCGCGACCCGCTTGACCGTGTCCGACGCGACGACCGAGACGCGCTTGCCGGCCCGGGTGGAGCCCGTGAAGGACACCATGTCGACGCCGGGATGCGCGGCGATCGCCTCGCCGACGACCGGTCCTGTGCCGTTGACGACATTGAGCACACCGGCCGGCAGGCCTGCCTCGGCGGCCACCTCGGCCAGGATGCGCGCGCTCAGCGGGGCCAGCTCGGAGGGCTTGAGGACCACGGTGTTGCCGGCCAGCAGCGCGGGCACCACCTTGGTGACGATCTGCTGGAGCGGGAAGTTCCAGGGCGTGATGGCGCCGACGACACCGATCGGCTCGCGCACGATCAGCGAATTCCCGATCTCCTCCGTCCACGGGAAGTCCGCGGCGAGCCCGGCGACGGCCGCGGACACCGCGACGGGCAGACCGGCCTGGGCGAAGCGGGAGAGCTGGATCGGCGCGCCCATCTCGGCGGTGATCGTGGCCGCGATCTCTTCGGTACGGGCCTTCAGCCCTTCGGAGAGGCGCCGCACGACCGCCGCCCGCTCGACGGGACCGGTCGCGGCCCAGCCGGGAAAGGCGGCGGTCGCGGCGGCGACGGCCCGGGCGACATCGCCGGG
>NZ_FMDK01000177.1 GCF_900091995.1 Streptomyces sp. MnatMP-M17 | reverse complement strand
TCGGGTCCGGGTCCGCGAGGCAGGCCGGCCGTCGCTCGTGTCCGCCGCTCGTGTCCGTCGCTCGTGTCCTGCCGTCAGAACACGGCCGTATCAGGACAGGTAGGCGTTACGCGTGTAACTCAGGCTGAACGTACCGGTGTTCTTGAAGTACTTACTGATCAGATAGGCCGGGTCGCCCGCGATGGAGCCGGGCTGGAGGTCACTGCCGTCGTTCGAGTCGTCCCAGGCCCAGGGCGTGTGCGCGGCGTTGTCCGTGCCGTTGTCACCGGCGAAGGTGCCCCAGGCGGCGTACGGAGGATTGGAGTTGCGGCGCTCCCACAGACCGCCGGAGGAGAAGATGTCCACCAACGCGTAGGACGCGGCACGGTCGTTGCCGCCTGTGGGCACCGTACCGGCGGTGCGGCTGGGACGGTAGACGATGCCGTCGCCGCCCGGGAAGCTGCCTCCGCTCCAGTTGTACATCCCGTGGCCCTTGGCTTCCTGGAAGACGGTCGGGTGCTGGGCACCGTCGTGGGTCTCCATGAGCAGGGTGCCGTCGATGTTCTCGCGGCTGCCCTGGAACGGGCTGCCCGCCGGGATGTACGAGTAGTAGTTGTTGTGCGCCTGGGTGACGGCCGCCTGAAGAGTGCCGTAGGTGCTGCCGTCCTTGAGGACGACCTCGACGACGCCTTCCATGTCGTTCTCGTGCGAGGACAGCTTCCAGTCGCGCGGGTGGTAGAAGGCGTAGGTGATGTACCAGTGGGTCGAGGTCTCGACCACGGAGTAGTACGCCGTGCCGGTCAGCCGGCGCGGATCGACGTCGAGGTTCTCCCAGTTGTTGAGGGTGTTCCAGTCGCCGTCGTAGTCCACGCGCGAGAGATAGTCGGCGGTGTAGTGGCCCGACGCGCTGTCCTGGTAGTGGACCGGGGCCCAGCGGTAGGCGAGGTCTGCGTCGCTGGGCCCGGCCGCTTGCGCCTGGACGGGCGCGGCGAGGAGTCCCGCGGAGAGGAGGAGGGTGACAAAGGCGGCACGGGCGGATCGCCGGAGCTTCACGGATTCTCCAGAGGTCGGGACCCGGTCGTCGAACGACCGAGGACAGTCCGGTGTGCGAACGGTCGTTACTTTCCGGCCGCCCGATGACGCACACCCCGCCGCCGTCATGACGTGGACATGAAGATTATGGGACCGCTGAGCACATCTCGGTAGCACCAGGGAGCCCGGGGGCGAAGACCGGGACTCACCACCTCCGGAGTGACGCATGTGCCGTTTTGTGATGGCGAAGTCCGCACAGAGGCGGTACACGGACGGAAATGTCGCCTAATGTGACCCCAACCGGTCTGCACCCATGCCTCAGCGCACCCTTTGTCCCCACCGCGAGGCCCGGCCCGGCAGCGAAGCGCCCTCGATGACGGACCCATATACCTCTATGCGGAATTCTCGCACTACCTATTCCGTATAGGGCGCAGCGTCCTTATGGTTCAGGACACCCGGACAGGAGCCTCGGCGGCTCCACCGGCCACGGCGGGCATCGCCCGTTCCGGCCACAAGGAGGGCAGCGCCATCTATATCGACGTCCACGGGCATGTCACGGCCCCTGACAAGCTCTACGCGTACAAAGCCGGACTCCTCTCCCATCGCGGCGCTCACGGGCGCGGGCATGCGGGAGTGACCGAGCAGCATGTCGTGGAGGCGCTCAACGCGCCGCATCCGAGTTTCGGCAAGATCTCGCATCTGCAGCATCTCGACGAGGCCGGGGTGGACATCCAGTTCATCTCGCCGCGGCCGTTCCAGATGATGCACAGCGAGAGCCCGGCCAAGCTGGTCGAGTGGTTCACCGCGGAGACCAACGACGTCATCGCGATGTGCTGCGCGGCCGACAGCCGCTTCCGCGGTGTCGCGGGGATGCCGCAGTCGATGGAGCTCGATCCGGCCGCGTGGACCCGGGAGCTGCGCCGCTGCGTCAATGACCTGGGCTTTGTCGGCGCGACGCTGAACACCGACCCGTACGAGGGACTGCGGCAGCCGCCGGCCATCGGCGACCGTTTCTGGTACCCGGTGTGGGAGGCGCTCTGCGAACTCGACGTCCCGGCCATCATCCACTCGGCGGCCTGCCGGCCTCCGGCCCGGGAGAGCTACTCGCTCCACTTCGTCCAGGAGGAGACGCTGGCGGTGGCCGGACTGCTCCAGTCCACCGTCCTGGACGACTTCCCCGAGCTCAAGATCGTCGTGTCGCACGGCGGCGGGGCCGTCCCGTATCAGAAGGGCCGCTTCTATCCCGCGGCCCTGCGTGCGGGCACCACCTTCGGGGAGCGCCTGCGCCGCCTCCACTACGACACCTGCCTCTACACACGCGACTCGATCGAGTTCCTTCTGCGCACCGTCGGTGTCGACCGCTGTCTGTTCGGCACGGAGAAGCCGGGCACCGGCTCGGTGAAGGACCCGGAGACCGGCCGCTGGATCGATGACATCCATCTGCTCATCGAGGACATCGACTGGCTGACCGACGACGACAGGACAGCGCTGTTCGAGACGAACGCGGTCGAACTGTTCCGTCTGGAGGTGTGAGGAAGCGTGAGCGACCTCGTACTGGGCGTGGGCACCTCCCACGGCCCTCTGCTGAACACACCGCCGGAGGACTGGGGCCTGCGGGCCGCGGCCGACCGGGCCAACAGGGCGCTGGTCTACCGCGGTGCGGAATATCCGTACGACGACCTGCTGGCGCTGCGCGCACCGGGCTTCGCGGCCGAATGCGAGCTGGGGGTACGCCGCCGGCGCCACAGCGCGTGCCGTGAGGACATCGAGGAGCTGGGCCGGCGGATCAAGGCCGCCGCACTCGATGTCCTGGTGGTCGTGAGCAGCGACCACAAGGAGGTGTTCGGCGATGAGCTGCTGCCCCAGTTCGCCTTCTACTGGGGCGACACCATGCGGCACGAGCCGTTCACCCAGGAGCAGCTCCACGGTATGAAGCCCGGGCTGGCCATCGCCGAGGTCGCCAATGTGCCCGCCAGGAGCACCGTCCGTCCCGGGCACTCCGCGCTGGCCCGGCATCTGATCGAGCGGACCTCGGCGGCGGGCTTCGACCCGGCCGCGTCCCGGGCGCTACCACCCGGCGAATGGGGCAATTCAGGCATCCCGCACGGTTGGGGCTTCATCTTCGAGCAGGTGCTCGGCGGTGCTGAGACACCGCCGACCGTGCCGGTCTTCGTGAACACCTTCTGGGAGCCGAACCCGCCGTCCGCCGCCCGCTGTTTCGACTTCGGCGTCGCCCTGGGCGAGGCGATCCGGACTTTCCCCGCTCCGCTGCGGGTGGGGATCGTCGCCTCCGGCGGGCTGAGCCACTTCGTCATCGACGAGGAGCTCGACCGCGCCTTCATCACCGCGCTGACCGGCCGGGACAGCGACTATCTGCGCTCACTGCCCGACGCGGTACTGCGGTCGGGAACCTCGGAGATGCGCAACTGGATCGTGGTGGCGGGAGCGCTGCACTCCTCCTCGCTCACCGCCGAACTGGTGGGCTACGAGCCGTGCTACCGCGCCGAGGCGGGCACCGGCTGCGCGATGGCGTTCATGAGCTGGCAGGACGAGACCACCGCTTCGGCGGGCGCTCGTAAGGACGGATCATGACGGCGCCGGACGGGACCGCCCTGGTGAAGCGGCTGCGGGCGCTGGACTCCTGTGCCGTGTCGGACGCGCTCGACGCGTACGGCCTGTCCATGGTGGTACTCGGGCCCGTGCCGGTCTGGCCGGTGCCGTATGCCGTCGCCGGGCTGGTCCGTACGGTCACCGTCGGCCCACGCCGGTCCGACCGGCCCGCCGGCCATGTCGCCGCCGCTGCCGTGGACATCTCAGGACCGGACGATGTGCTGGTCATCGCCAACGGCGGACGTCCGGACGTGTCCTGCTGGGGCGGGATACTCAGCCGGGCCGCGCTCGCCCGGGGCATCGCGGGCGTGGTGGTCGACGGCGCCTGCCGGGACGCGAGCGAGAGCGCCGAGCTCGGACTGCCGGTCTTCGCACGGGCCGTGGTGCCCGTCAGCGCGCGCGGACGTGTCGTCCAGTACGCGATGGACGAGCCGGTCGGGTTCGGCGACATCACCGTGAGCCCCGGCGACTATGTCGTCGCCGACGGCCATGGTGTCGCCTTCATACCCGGCGCCGATGCCGGGCGCGTGATCGCCTTCGCCGAGCGCATCGTCGCCCGCGAGGCTGCCATGGCCGAGGCGGTCGCCCAAGGACGGCCGGTCGCCGAGGTCATGCACGACAGTCAGTTCCCGAAGACCGAGGAGTCCGGCGCGTGACCGACGAAACCGCCGCCCGTGAGCCGGCCTCGGCCGACGGCACGGCGCATCCCTTGTACGGCTACTCGACCGCCACGGTCGCCGACGCGCTCGACCGCGTCGGCAGGGACGGCTGTCTGCTCGGCATCGGCCCGCTGTTCGACGGCGCGCGGATCTTCGGGCGCGCCTACACCGTCTCGTACACCACGGCCGGGCACCCGGCCGGCACGGTGGGCGACTACCTGGACGACATGCGGCCCGGCGATGTGGCGGTGCTCGACAACGGCGGCCGTACCGACTGCACGGTGTGGGGCGACATCCTCACCGCGATGGCGGACGACCGCGGTATCGCGGGCACGGTGATCGACGGAGTCTGCCGCGATGTGCGGCGGGCGCTCGATGTGGGCTATCCGCTCTTCACCCGCGGCCGTTACATGCGCACCGGCAAGGACCGGGTCGAGGTCCGTGACGTCCAGTGCCCGGTGAGCGTCGGCGGTGTCCGGATCGCGGCCCGTCAGCTCGTCATCGCCGACGCCGACGGCGCGGTCACCGTACCGCCCGATGTCGAGGACGACGTGGCGGAGATCTGCCACACCATCCATGAACGCGAGTCGCGCATCGTCGACGACGTACTCGCGGGCCGTTCCCTGGCCGAGGCGCGGGCCGCCCACGGCTATCACCTGCTGCAGAGGAACCAGGCATGACGACCGCCCCGACCGATCCCACGGACACCGCCGTCTTCCTGCGGCTGGGGACCGCGACGCTGTACGAGGCGTCGAAGCTGGACTGCTTCCTTCCGCCGCGTATCCGGCCGGTCTGGCCGGGCGCCGCCGTGGTCGGCCGGGCGCTGCCGGTGACCACCGCGCCGGCCGACAATCTGCCGCTGCACATCGCGCTCGAACACGCCTCGCCGGGCGATGTGCTGGTGGTCGACGGACAGCGGGAGGAGTGCGGTTACTGGGGCGAGGTGCTCACGGCGGCGGCACAGGCGCGCGGCGTGGTGGGACTGGTGATCGACGGCGGTGTGCGGGATGTGGACCAACTGCGTGAGCGTGGTTTTCCGGTCTTCAGCTCCTCGATCGCGGTGCGTACGACGGTCAAGAACGACACAGGCACAGTCGGCGATCCCATCGCCCTGGGCACCGCCGCCGTCAGCCGCGGAGATCTCGTCGTGGCCGACACCGACGGCGTTGTGGTGATTCCACGGGCGTCGGTCGCGTCGGTGCTGGAACGCGGCAGGGCGCGCGAGGCCGCCGAGGCGGGCTATCTGAGCAGGATCGCCCAGGGCGAACTCACCCTGGACATCTACGGTTTCCGACCGGCCGGCACGGACTGAGCCGCCATGAACGATCTGGATCCACTCGCCGGCCGGCACCTGCTGGTCGAGCAGGTTCGTCTGGAGGCCGCAGGCGTCGTCTCGCTGACACTGGTCGATCCGGACGGCGCCGAACTGCCGCCGTGGGCACCGGGCGCGCATATCGATCTGTTCCTGCCCAGCGGCACGGTCCGTCAGTACTCGCTGTGCGGTCCGCCGGACGATCGCCGCTCGTACACCGTCGCGGTGCTGCGTGAGGAACACGGCCGTGGCGGATCGGCGGAGGTGCATGACACCGCGCTGGTCGGCCGGTTGCTGCAAGTCCGTGGACCACGCAACCACTTCGCCCTCGTCGGCGCACCGCACTATCTTTTCCTCGCCGGCGGTATCGGTGTCACACCGATCCTGGCGATGGTCCGTCAGGCCGCCGCGGACGGCGCCTCATGGGAGCTGTACTACGGCGGACGTTCGCGCGACGGCATGGCGTTCACCGGGACGCTGTCGACCGTCGACGCCGGTCGCGTCCATATCGTGCCGCAGGACGAACAGGGCATGCTGCCGGTCGCCGCGCTCGTCGGTGCCGCGCCTCCTGGCACCGCGGTCTACTGCTGCGGCCCGGAGGGCATGGTCCAGGCGGTCACCGAGGCCTGTGCGCGGGCCAGGCCCGTCACGCTGCATGTCGAACGCTTCGGCGCGCCGCCGGGCGGCGGGTCGGCGGAGGCACGGAGTCCGTCGCCCGGCGCGGGCCACTTCACCGTGGAGCTGCGGCGCAGCGGACTGACCTTGGACGTCCCGCCGGAGCGCACACTGCTCGACGTGGTCCGCGAGGCCGCTCCCGATGTGGCGTTCTCCTGCGAGGAGGGCTACTGCGGCTCGTGCGAGACGAAGGTGCTCGCCGGTGTGCCCGAGCACCACGACACCGTGCTCTCGGACGAGGAACGGGAACGCGGCGACACCATGATGATCTGCGTCGGGCGGTCGGCCTCGGAGCTGCTCACACTGGACCTCTGACGGCCCCTATTCCATATCAAAGAACTTAGAGAACAAGTATTTCTCTATGAGGTATTCCTGGTTAAGGTCGCGTGAACCAGGACTGATCCGAGGAGTGCAGGATGTCGATGAGGGCGACCACACCGGACCGCCTCAAGGGCCGGATCACAGGCCCGGTGGACCAGGCTTCCGGTGAGCCCGCCGTACAGCTCCGGCTGTCCGGTGTGACCAGGAAGTTCAACGACGTCGTCGCTGTCGACCAGATCGACCTCGACGTCAAGCGCGGCGAGATATTCGCCCTCCTCGGCCCGAGCGGCTGCGGAAAGAGCACCTCGCTGCGGATGATCGCGGGCCTGGAGAAGATCGACCAGGGCTCGATCTCGATGCGTGACAGATCACTCGCCGATGCCGGCCGTGGCACCTTCCTGCCGTCGGAGAAGCGCAATATCGCGATGGTCTTCCAGTCCTACGCCATCTGGCCCCATATGACGGTCGCGCAGAACGTCGCCTTTCCGCTGCGTATGCGCCGGGTGAAGCGTGCCGAACGGCGCCGCAGGGTCGAGGAGATCCTCACGGTCACCGGTCTGGAGGCGCTGGCGGACCGGCCGGCCACTCTTCTGTCGGGCGGTCAGCAGCAGCGGGTCGCGCTCGCACGGGCCCTTGTCTACACGCCTGACCTGCTGCTGCTGGACGAGCCGCTGTCGAACCTGGACGCGAAGCTGCGTATCCAGATGCGCCGCGAGATCCGCAGACTGAACCGTGAACTCGGCATCACGATGCTCTTCGTCACCCACGACCAGGACGAGGCACTGTCCCTGGCCGACCGTCTCGCGGTGATGAACAAGGGCAAGGTCGAGCAGGTCGGCCGGCCCATGGATCTCTACGAGCGCCCGAGGACGGCGTTCGTACGTGACTTCCTCGGCCGGCTGATCGTCGTCGAGGGCGTGCTCACGGGAGACGCGTCGCGCCGCCGGGTCCTGCTCGGCACCGGCGGCGAACCGGCCGGTGAGATCCACGGCCCCGATGTACCGGCGGAACTGGCCGACGGCGACCGGGTGGGCGTGTATCTCAGGCCCGAGGACGTCGACATCAAGCCTGCCGCTCTCGACGGCCCCGCGCCCAACCAGGTGGCCGCCCGGGTGCTGTCCTCCGTCTACCTCGGTGACAGCTTCGAGTACGTACTCGACATCGCCGGATCCAATGTGCTGCTCAGCGCGCCGCGCCGGGTGGTGCACCAGCCCGGTGACCTGGTCGTCGTCGAGGTCGATCCGCAGCGCGCGATGGTGTGGCCGCTGTGACCGGCCTCCTGCCGCCGGTCGCCCCGGACGCCGTCGAGCCGCTGCCCGGTCCGGTGAAAAGGCTGATCAGCGCGCGCCGTTCGAGCGGCTCCCGGCTGACCGGCACCGTCGTACTGCTGCTGGTGGCCGCCGTCACCGTCGTCCCCATCACACTGCTGCTGCTGAACAGCCTCAATGTCGCCGATCCCGGTGATCCGGCCACCTACGGCCTGGACAACTGGCGGCAGGCCTTCGCCAACGGCGCGATGTGGGAATCCGCCTGGAACACACTGCGGCTGGGCGTACCGAGAGTGCTGCTCGGCATGGTGATCGCCACGGTCGTCTCCTGGCTGATCGCGCGCACCGACATGCCCGGCGGCAAGATCATCGAGGTGTTCCTGTGGTTCTCGTTCTTCATCCCTTCACTCTCGATGACCCTGGGCTGGATCCTGCTGCTCGATCCGGCCAACGGCGTGGTCAACCAGGTGATCAGGATGGTTCCCGGGCTGGGTGATCTCACCCAGGGCCCGCTGAACATCTACAGCTACTGGGGCATCATCTGGACGCATCTGACCGCCACCACCGTACCCATCATGGTGATCCTGCTGGTGCCGGCGTTCCGCAGGATGAGCCGCTCCATGGAGGAGGCCGCGCAGACCTGCGGCGCCAGCCGGCTGCGCACCCTGGTGAGTGTCACCGTGCCGATGATGCGTCCGGCCATCATCGCCGCCACGCTGCTCAGCTTCGTCTACTCGCTGAAGACCTTCGAGATCGAACTGCTGCTCGGCACACCGATCGGGCTGAACGTCTACTCCACCCAGATCTACAACTGGCTCCAGTCGTCGCCTCCGCAGTTCGGCACCGCGACCGCGCTGGGCTCGGTGTTCATCCCGATCCTCATCATGCTGGCGATCATGCAGCGGTTCGCCGTACGGAGCCGCAGTTACGTCACCATCGGCGCGCACACGTACAACGACGAGCCGATCCGGCTGGGCCGCGTACGCCGCTGGGTGGTCGCCGGAGTGCTCTCGCTCTACGCGATCGTCACCGTGGTGCTTCCCATGGGCGCGATCGTACTGGGCTCGTTCATGCGGCGGTTCGGATTCTTCCAGCTGACCAATCCCTTCACCACGGAGCACTGGTCGGCGCTCTTCAACGACAACCTGTTCGCCTCCTCGGTGCGCAACACACTGATCATCGGTCTGATCGCCACCCTGGTCGGTGTGCTCGTCTACTTCGCCATCGCTTTCGTCATCGTCCGCAGCGAACTGCCCACCCGGGGCGGTGTCGATGTGATGGCCTGGCTGCCGGCCGCCGTACCGGGCATGCTGCTGGGCCTCGGACTGCTCTGGGTCTATCTCGGCACTCCGCTGCGCACCGTGCTGTACGGCAATCTCTTCGGTCTGATCATCGCGCTGGTGATCAGCCATATGGCCACCGGTACGCAGCAGTTGAAGGCCGCCATCCTCCAGGTGAGCCCCGATCTGGACCGGGCCGCGCGGATCTGCGGCGCCACTCCGGTGCGCGCGTACACCTATATCCTCTTCCCTCTCCTCGGCCCGTCCGTGGCCGCGGCCGGAGTGCTCACCTTCCACTCCGCCGTGAGTGACGTCAGCACCGTCGTCCTGCTCAGCAGCAACGACTCCCGGCCACTGTCGATCCTCCTCCTCGAATACAGCACCAGCGGCGTACTCGAACAGGCCTCCGTGCTGGGCGTCCTCATCAGCGCGCTCACCGTCGGTGTGGCGCTGCTGTCGCGGGTGCTCAGCGGTGGCCGGCTGCGCAAGACACGGCCGGGACGCCGTCTCCGGGTGACCGGCGGTACCCCGCCGTCATCCCTCTCCGCAACGAAAGCAGGTGCGTCATCAAAAGATTCATCGCTCACCACAACTGGAAGCTGATATGCGCCGGCGCCGCGGTGGCCCTCGTCGCGACGGCGTGCGGCGACGGCTCGACCAGCACGACGGCGGGCAGCGCTCCCGCTGATGTCAGCAGCTCCTGCCCGGATCCCTCGGGCGCGCTCGTCACCAAGGCGAAGAAGGAGGGCACGGTCGTGATGTCGGGCCCGCCCACCGACACCGTACGGCAGCAGCTGCCCAAGGCGTTCGAGCAGACCTACGGCATCAGCCTCGACTACATCGGCACCAGCGGCAAGGACAACGCGGCCCGGCTCCAGTCCGAGCGGCAGGCCGGGATCTACTCCCAGGACGTGTTCCTCGGCGGCGCCGACACCATGGCCAACACGTACCACGCGCAGAACTGGATCGCTCCGCTGACCGGTGTACTGCCCGCGTCGGAGCTGGACCCGAAGGGATGGCGTGGCGGGACCGTCCCGTTCGTGGACGCGGACAAGAAGATCCTCAGCATCAGCAAGTACGTCAGTGTGCCCATCGTCATCAACACCGACCAGGTGAAGGCGGACGAGATCACCTCCTGGAAGGATCTGCTCGACCCGAAGTGGAAGGGCAAGATCGCCACCATCGACCCGCGGAGCCCGGGCGGCGCGATCTACAACGTGGGTATGTTCCAGGCGGCCGACGGCTACGGCGACGCGTTCGTCAAGCAGCTGTACAAGGACCAGAAGCCGATCCTCATCACCGACTCCCGGCAGGGCACCGACGATCTGGCCAAGGGCAAGTACCCGATCGCCCTGGGACTGGGCCAGCTCGACGTCGACACGGCGGCGGACGACGGACTGCCGGTCAAGGTCGTCATGCCGGACCTGCTCCAGACCACCAGCGGTTTCGGCTTCCTGGCCGTCTCCGACAAGCCGCCGCACCCCGAGGCCGCCAAGGTGCTGGCCCAGTGGCTGGCCTGCCCGGACGGCAACAAGGCGTGGAACAACGCGTACGGAAGCATCAGCGCCCGCTCCGACGTCAAGCCGCCGGCCGATCTGCCCGCCTGGCAGGTACCGCAGGACGGTGTGGACTACTTCAACACCAACTCCTGGGAGTTCCTCACCAAGGGCGTCAAGGACGCGACGGAACTGATCAAAAGCCTCATCGGTTCGAACTAGCGCACAAGGAGACATCAGATGAGCGTGGCCGAAACCGAGTTGCCCACGATCAAGCGCCCGACGGCCTACGAGCAGTGGCTGACCGATGAGGGACTCACGGTCGTGGAAGGGCTGTTCATCGAGGACCTCCGCACCGTCGAGCTGGGCACCTGGGAGCGGCGTGGCTGCCGGGCGGCGGTCGCCAGGCTGGAGGGCACCGAGGACGTCAACGACGCCCACATCATCGAGATCGCCCCGAGCGGTGAGATGGCGCCCGAGCGTCATCTCTACGAGGAGATCACCTATGTCGTCTCCGGCCGGGGTTCGACCACGGTGTGGAACTCCGCCGGGACGCGGACGACATTCGAGTGGAACGCGGGCAGTGTGTTCTCCGTACCGCTCAACGCCTACGCGCAGCACTTCAACGGCAGTGGGTCGCAGCCGGCCCGCTTCTACACCGTGACCAGCGCGCCGCTGGTGATGCGGATGTTCCACAACCGCTCGTTCATCTATGACTGCGACTTCGACTTCACCGACAGATTCGGGTCGGACAAGGACGACTTCAGCGGCGCGGGCACGGCCTATCAGTCCCGGGTGTGGGAGTCCAGATTCATCCCCGACGCGGCCGGTATCGAGCTGAAGTCCTGGGCCGCCCGCGGCGCGGGCGGCAGCAACGTCATGCTGGAGATCGCCGACAACAGCCTGTGCGGCCATGTCTCGGAGTTCCCGGTGGGTACGTACAAGAAGGCCCACCGGCACAACGCCGGCGCCCATGTGATCATCCTTGGCGGTACGGGCTTCTCGCTGCTGTGGCGTGAGGGCGAACCGGTACGGAAGGTCGACTGGCGGCAGGGCTCGATCGTGGTGCCGCCGGAGCGGTGGTTCCACCAGCACTTCAACACCGGTACCACGCCCGCCCGTTATCTCGCACTGCGCTGGGGCAGCAAGAAGTATCCGCTGTTCAAGCAGTTCCTCATCGACCGTCCCACCACCGAGGGCGGCGACCAGATCGAGTACCAGGACGAGGATCCGTCCGTACGCGCGACATTCGAGGCCGAGCTCGCCGAGCACGGTGCGCGGAGCCGTATGGGCGAGGTCTACGAACGGGCCGCGCGGCTCCAGGACCGGGCCGCCGGTCAGAGCGGCTGACGATGATCAGCCTTGAACGGAGTTTCGACGAGGACTTCTCCCCCGCGGCGGACACACCGACACTGTCGGTCGACTTCTGGAGCTATCTCAACGCGCTTCAGGCACGGCTCGGCTGGTCTCCCGCCGAGGACAGGGCCTGGGAGTACCTGGAGGAACTGGAGCGCGACATCGAGCCGCTCATCGAGTCCCTCCCGGATGCGGACGCCACACCGTATCTGCGCCGGCTGGCCGACACCTGGGCGGCGCGGGGCACCGGGGAGCGCGACGACCTCCGGCGGCGCGTCGCCGCCATGCTGCGGCAGGCACTGCGGAACCAAGAGGAGCATGACCATGATCAGTGAAGCCGAGAACGAATTTCTCACGCGCGTCGGTCCGGGTACTCCGGCGGGCGATCTGCTGCGACGGTACTGGCAGCCGGTCGCCGTCACCGCGGATCTTTCACCAGAGAAGCGGACCAAGCGGATCCGGGTGCTGGGCGAGGACCTGGTGCTCTATCTGACCGACGAGAACACCTACGCCCTGGTCGCGGAGGCGTGCGCACACCGTCGGGTGTCCCTCTACTACGGCTTTGTCGAGGGCTGCGAGATCCGCTGCCCATACCACGGCTGGAAGTACGACCGTACCGGCCAGTGCCTTGAGCAGCCTTTCGAGCAGGAGAACCGGCGGGCCCGCGAACGTGCCCGGATCGCCGCCTATCCGGTACAGGCCTACCGCGGCATCGTCTTCGCCTATCTGGGCCCCGGCGAGCCGCCCGTGCTGCCCCGGTGGGATGTGCTCGACCGGCGCGACGGCCACCTCACACTGTTTGTCGAGGAGGACCTCCAGTGCAACTGGCTCCAGCCGATGGAGAACGCCGTCGACACCGTGCACACCTTCTGGCTGCACGGGCACACCATGCGGATGAAGGGCATCGACCGCGGCAGCTACTACTACCGGCCCATCGAGAAGTACTCCTTCGAGCAGTTCGAGTGGGGCATCATCAAGCGCCGTGTCTACCGCGACAACACCGGTGAGCTGGAGGAGGAGACGGGACATCCGCTGGTGTTCCCGAACATCCTGCGGCTGCCCGAGGGCCCGTTGCAGGCGATGCACTGGCGGGTGCCGGTGGACGACGAACACACCATGCTCATCCGGGCCGGTCTGCTGCCGGACAAGCCGGGCGAGGAGCGGGTGCACGACGAGGAGCCTTCCGTCGTGCGCGTCCCGTCGGAGATGACGGCCGACGGCGACCACGCGATGAACACCTTCACCAGCCAGGACCGGATGGCCTGGGAGACACAGGGCGCCGTCTACGACCGCACCAAGGAGATGCTCGGCGCGGAGGACAAGGGCATCGCCATGTACCGCAGGCTGCTGCGGCAGCAGATCGAGCGGGTACAGGCCGGAGAGGACCCGATGGCGCTGATCCGCGATCCCGCCCAGGCCGTGGTCACCTTCGACGTGTCCCGTGGCCAGGCCCGGGTGGCCGTGGCCGAGGGCCGGGTGTGATGACGTCCACGGCCGAGCCCGTGGCGGCGGCCGAGCGCATCGCGGCGGCCTGCCGGGTCCTCGGCCGGCTGGGTCTCACCCGTGAACCGGCCGGTCACATCAGCATGCTGCTCGCCGACGGGACCGTCGCGATCAAGGCCCGCGGGCCCTCGGAGTCCGGTCTTCGGTTCGCCGGCGCGGAGGATGTCGTGGTGGTGGATCCCGACGGGACACCACGCTCGTCCGCGCCGGGTCTTGAGCCGCCTCGGGAACTCGCGATCCATCTCGCGGTGTACCGGGCACGCCCGGATGTCACCAGTGTGGTGCATGTCCATCCGCTGATGCCGGTGCTCTTCGGTATCTGTGATGTGCCGCTGCTGCCGGTGATCGGTGCCTACGACCCGTACGCCCTACGGCTGTTGGACCGAGGCGTGCCCACGTTCGAGCGCAGTGTGCTGGTGACGACTCCGGAGCTCGGGGACGAGATGGCCGCCGTGCTCGGGCCGGGCGCGGTGTGCCTGATGCGCGGGCACGGTGTGACGGCGGTGGGCACGAGTCCGGAGGAGGCGGCGCTGAATGCCATCAAGCTGAGCGAGCTGGCCGAACTCAACTACAGGGCGCGGCTGCTCGGCGAGCCGAGGCCGATCGGGAAGGCCGAGTACGAGGAGATCGTCGGTACGGGCCGGACCCGGCCGGAGCTGATCGACTCGGCGTGGCGCTTCTACCGGCGGCTCGCCGAAGACGGGACCGAGGAGGGATGAGGCCATGCCGAACAGCGCCCTGACCGGGACACACCACCACGGTCGGCACCACCACGGTCACACCGACGCCCATGACGACCATGACCACGACCACGGTGTGACCATCGGGACCGACGATCCGGACCATCCGCTGTGGGAGCGCGATCAGATCGTCCTCACCAGTGTCGGGATCGATATCGGCTCCGCCACCAGCCAGTTGCTCTTCTCCCGGCTGACCCTGCGCCGGCTGGGACGTGAGCTGTCCAGCGCCTTCGCCGTCGTGGACAAGCGGATCGTCCATGAGTCGGCCGTCGCCCTGACGCCCTACGCCGAAGGGCTGCGCATCGACGAGGAGCGCCTGACGGCCCTGGTCGACCAGGCGTTCCAGGACGCCGGCATCCGGGCCGACGAGGTCGACACCGGTGCGGTCATCCTCACGGGCGAGGCCACCCGGCGCAGCAACGCACGCGCCATCGCCGATCTGTTCGCCGCCCGGACCGGGCGTTTCATCTGTGCCACGGCCGGTCATGACATGGAGGCCACGCTCGCCGCCCATGGCTCGGGCGCGGTGGCCAGGAGCGAGCGCGACGGCGCGCGGGTGCTCAACATCGACATCGGCGGTGGCACCACCAAGCTGTCGGTGGCCGAGGCGGGCACCGTCCGGTCGACCGGCGCGCTGCATCTCGGCGCACGGCTGATCGTGGTCGATGCGTCCGGACGGATCGTCCGGCTGGAGCCCGCGGGCCGGCGGCTGGCCCTGTCGCTGGGCCTGGACTGGTCGTCGGGCGATCAGGTCCACGCGGCCGAACTGGCCGAACTGGCGGCGCTGATGGCCGACACCGTCGTCGCCACGGTCAATGGAACTCCCGCTCCGCTCGACGGTCTCGACTGGCTCCGGCTCACCGAACCGCTGACCGAGCACGGTCCCTACGATGCCGTCGTGTTCTCCGGCGGAGTCGCCGAGTACGTCTACGGCCGCGAGTCCCGGGAGTTCGGCGATCTGGGGCCGCTGTTCGGCCGCGCGCTGGCCGAGAGGTCGGGCAGGCTGCCGGGGCCGGTGGAAGACGGTGGCGGGACGATCAGGGCGACGGTGCTCGGGGCGTCCCAGTACACCGTGCGGGTGAGCGGGAACACCATCCACATCAGCGATCCGGACCTGCTTCCGCTGCACAATCTGCGGGTGGTCCGGCCCGAGGTGGAGCTGCCCGAGACGGTCGATCCCTCCTCGGTCGCGGAAGCGATCGGAACACATCTCGCGCGTCTCGATGCCGATCCGGCCGACGCGCTGGTCCTGGGATTCCGGTGGAGCGGACTGCCGAGCTTTCCGCGCCTGGACGCTTTTGTCGAGGGCATCCGGCGCGGTCTGAGCGCGCGGATCGCGGCGGGCGGGCCGCTGTGTCTGCTCTTCGAGGGCGATATCGCCAGAACGGTCGGAGGCATTCTGCTCGACCAGGGCCTCACGGTGCCGGTGATCTCCGTCGACGGCATCACGGTCGGCGAGTTCGACTTCGTGGACATCGGCGCGGTGCTGCCCAAGTCCGGGACCGTACCGGTCTCGCTCAAGTCGATGGTGTTCTCGCTGTGAACGGCGGGCCGGCGTGGGCCAGACCGCCGCCGTGGCACCGGACGTCCGGCGCGGAGCCGGAAGCCCGGCTCAGACCGTCTCGTTGAGCGCGTCAT
The DNA here is from genome assembly GCF_900091995.1 of Streptomyces sp. MnatMP-M17. Lineage (GTDB taxonomy): Bacteria > Actinomycetota > Actinomycetes > Streptomycetales > Streptomycetaceae > Streptomyces. The sequence goes on along the minus strand of NZ_FMDK01000177.1, from coordinate 3,552 downwards.
GCACCGAGAGCTGAGCCTCGACCAGCATCGGCGCGAGCTGCCGGGCCTGGTCGACGGTCTCCAGCCGGGAGTGCGGCACTGCCACGGCGATCGCCGCGAGCGGATAGCCGATGAGATCGTAGATCGCCATTCCCACGGCGCTGATGCTGCTCTCGCCCTCTCCGAAGTTCACCGCGTAACCGAGGTCACGGATCCCGTCGAGTTCGGTCTCCAACTGGCTCCATGTCCCTATGGAGTTGGGCGTACGGGTGTCCAACTGACGGGTGGGATAGCGCCGGCCCAGGTCGGTGGGAGGCAGTGCCGCCAGGATCGCCTTGCCGCCCGCCGTGCAGTGAGCGGGCAGGACGATGCCGGTACGGGTGGCGACACGCACCGATCGCGAGCCTTCCACACAGTCGATGAACCGTACGGAATCGCCTTCCAGCAACAGCAGACTGGCCGTCTCCTGAGTGTCCTCACTCAGCTTTTCGAGTACGGGCCGGGCCGCGTGCCGGATATCGACCCGGCCGATGGCGGAAAGCCCGATTTCGAGCAGGGCGCGGCCGGGACGGTAGACGCCGTTCGGCTTGTCCTGGGTCACGAAGCCCTGCCGGCGCAGTGCGGTCAGCAGCCGGTGTGCGGTGGAACGGGCGACGCCCAAGTCGTCGGCGGCCTCCGCGACACGCAGCGCGCGGCGCTCGCTGATGAGATGCAGCAACTGGAGGGCGTTGTCGACCGATGAGAGGCCGGACTGTGTGGAGTACGGGACGGCGTGGTGGGGTTCTTCGTGGACTGAGTTCTTCATATCGGAATAGTAGCGTCAACTCTTTCGACGCACGGAATAATCACTAAGGTTTGGGCTATGACATTCGTGTCGAATCATCGTGGGCTGCCTGTGCTCATCCTCGGCGGCGGCCCCGTCGGCGTCACCGCGGCCTGGGCTCTCGCCCGGGCCGGCGTACGGGTCCATCTCATCGAGCGGGAGCCGGAGCCGCGCACGGACTGGCGTGCGTCGACGTTTCATCCGCCGACTCTCGAACTGCTCGACGAACTCGGCGTCGCGGCACAGATGCACACCGAGGGGCTCGCGGTGCCGCGCTACCAGTACCGCGACCGGCGCGCGGGGCTGGTGGCCGAGTTCGACTTCACACTGCTGAAGGAGGAGACGAAGTATCCGCACCGGCTCCAGCTCAATCAGCAGCATCTGGTCCGGATGCTGGTGGAGCGGCTCGCGGACGAGCCGAACGCCACTCTGCACTACGGCATCGAGGCCACGGCGATCCGGACCGGCGATGACGGTGTGGTCGTGGAAGGGCGGGGACCGTCGGGTGAGACGAGTCTGCGCGGCTGCTTCCTGGTGGCCGCCGACGGTGCGAGCAGCACGGCCCGAGGGCTGCTCGGTGTGGAGTTCAAGGGCTTCACCTATCCCGAGCGATTCCTGATCGCCAGCACCTCGGCCGACTTCCGCGCGCTCATACCCGACATCGCCGATGTCAACTATGTCGCCGACCCGGACGAATGGCTCTTCCTGCTGCGCACACCGGAGTCATGGCGCGCGGTGTATCCCGTGCCACCCGGCCAGACGTACGAGAGCGCCACCGATCCGGCGGAGATGCAGAGCCGCCTCCAAGGCATCGCGGCCCTTCCGGGCGGCTACGAGATCGGCGACCGGCAGATCTACCACGTCCATCAGCGGGTGGCGGACTCGTTCCTGTCCGGGCCGTGCGCGCTGATCGGCGATGCCGCGCACATCAACAGCCCGCTCGGCGGTGTGGGCCTCAACAGCGGTATCCACGACGCCGTCGACCTCGCCCGCCGGCTCGCCCGTATCGTCCTCGACGGTGCGGACGAGGACGCCGAACTGGCAGCCTTCGCCGAGGTGCGCCGCCGGGTCGCCGTCGAGTACGTACAGGCCGACACCAAGCGCAACACCGAGCGGATCAGCGAGCGCGACGAGGCCAAGCGGCAGGCCAACCACCAGGAGCTGCGCGCCGTCGCGGCCGACCCCGAGCGGGCACGGGCCTGGTGCCGACGCGCCTCCCTGCTGGAATCGGTGGCCCGCTTCGGCATCGGCCTGCCACCAGAGGATGTCCGCCGCCGGATGGACGCGGCGGCCCACTCCACTCCATGAAGGAACTGCCGCCGTCGGCCCGGCCGGGCCCGGCGCGGCGCAGGTGAAAGAGGACTCATGACACCCGACAACACGCCGCGTGCGCGGACCGATGGCGCGCCGGCCGAGGAAGACGCGCAACTGGCCTCCCTGTACGAGGACCTGGCCGCCGTCGATCTGCATCCGCTGTGGACGATCACCCGTGATCTGCTTCCGCCCACGCCGCGCCCACGCTCCGTCCCCTGGCTGTGGAGTTCGCGCGTGCTGACCGAACTCGCCGAGCGCGCGCTGCGGTTGGTGCCGGTGGAGCGTGGTGGCGAGCGCCGGGTGCTCAGCCTCGGCAATCCGGGCCTGGCCGGGCTGCCCTATGCCGCCGGAACGCTGTGGGGCGCCATTCAGTGCCTCGGCCCCGGCGAGACGGCACCGGCACACCGGCACACGCCGGGCGCCATCCGCTTCATCCTGTCCGGGGACGGTGTCGCGACCACGGTCGACGGCGATGTGTGCGATATGCACGCCGGTGACCTGATTCTCACACCGTCGTGGAACTGGCACGATCACAGCAGTGCGAGCGACGGCCCGATGCTCTGGTTCGACGGGCTCGATCTGCCGATGATCGAGGCGCTCGACGCGGTGTTCTTCGAGCCGTATCCCGAAGTACGGCAGCCGGACACGGACCCGCACAACCGGTCGGAGAGAGAGGCCGGCCCCGGGCCGCGCTTCGTCAGCGGAGCCGTACGCGATGTGCTGACCGCAGAACACTCGCCGCTCCTGGTCTACCGATGGGCGAACACCGACAGGGAACTGTCCCGGCTGGCCGCGGAGAGCGGCGAACCGCTGGTGAGCCTCGAATACGTCAATCCCGAGACCGGTGCCAGTGTGCTGCCGACCATGAGCTGCGGTATGCACCGGCTGATACCCGGCGCGCGGACCCTGCCCGTACGGCGCACCGGCAACGCGGTCTTCGTCGTCCACCGCGGGTCGGGCTCGTCGGTGATCGAAGGGCAGCGCTTCGACTGGTCGACGGGTGACATGTTCGTCGTCCCGTCCTGGGCCGCGGTCGAGCACACCAGTACCGAGGGCGCGGACCTGTTCTCCATCGGTGACAGCCCTGTACTGCGGGCGCTGGGAATCCACCGCGAACTGACTCTCGACGCGCCTCAGCAGGTGACCGGTGTCTTCACTCCGGCGGCGCTCCGGCCGACGAGGCCGGATACGGAGAGGGAGAGGCTGAGCGTATGAGACTCGCGATCTTCGACGACCACCGTCTCGGTGTTGTCGTCGGTGACACCGTGGTGGATGTCACCGACGCACTGCCGTGGCCGCATGAGCCCGATCCACTGCTCGCGGGCTGGTGGCGCGGCCTGTGCCGGGACTTCGCGGTGCTCGCGCCTGCCCTGGAGGGGGCCGCGGCCAACGGCCGGCGCCTGCCGCTGGACTCGGTGCGGCTGGGCGCGCCGGGG
>NZ_FMDK01000099.1 GCF_900091995.1 Streptomyces sp. MnatMP-M17 | reverse complement strand
GGTGGCGGCCGGACGTCGCCGGTTTCTGGTTGTGTGCGGCGGCAGAGGCCGCCGCGGCGGAGAAGGAACGGGGGTTCGCCATGAGGGGTCAGCTCTTTCGCGCGAGGGAGTCGTCGAGTCGACAGGACGGACGGGACGTACGTCGTGCGCGGCGGCCGAAGGCCTCGAAGGAGGTTTTAGAGGGCCGACGCGTTCCTCGCGGGGCAACACACGCGGTCGAAGTCGTGATGCTGCCGGGACGGCCAGAACGGCTCCAGGTCGCTGGGACCTGTCGCGGGGTGCTGGTGGCTGGCCATGTCCCCATTGAAGCAGATAGCGGCGCGCCGCAGCAGGCCACTTTCCGCTGTCCCCGCGCTCCCGCGACGTGACGGTCAGCACAGAAGACGGACAGAAGACGGCACGAGAACGGCGGAGAGGACGGGCGCCATGTCGGCGACCGCCCTCTCCCGGAGCTGTGAGCGGGACGAACCCGTCGGGTCAGATCTGGCCGGCCTTCTCCAGGGCCGTGCAGCAGGTGTCCACGATCAGCCGCGTCACCACATACGGGTCGACGTTGGCGTTCGGACGGCGGTCCTCGATATAGCCCTTGCCGTCCTGCTCGACCTGCCACGGGATACGGACCGAGGCGCCGCGGTTCGAGACGCCGTAGCTGTACTCGTTCCACGGAGCGGTCTCGTGCAGACCGGTCAGCCGGTCGTCGATGCCCGCGCCGTAGTTCTTGACGTGGTCGAGCGGCTTGGAGCCCTCGCCCAGCGACTCGCACGCGGTGATGATCGCGTCGTAGCCCTCGCGCATCGCGCGCGTCGAGAAGTTGGTGTGCGCGCCCGCGCCGTTCCAGTCGCCCTTCACCGGCTTCGGGTCGAGCGTCGCGGAGACGTTGAAGTCCTCGGCGGTGCGGTAGAGCAGCCAGCGGGCGACCCAGAGCTGGTCCGCCACCTCCAGCGGCGCCAGCGGGCCGACCTGGAACTCCCACTGGCCCGGCATGACCTCGGCGTTGATACCGGAGATGCCGAGGCCCGCCTTGAGGCAGTTGTCCAGATGCGCCTCGACGATGTCACGGCCGAAGATCTCGTCCGAGCCGACACCGCAGTAGTAACCGCCCTGCGCGGCCGGGAAGCCGCCCACCGGGAAGCCCAGCGGACGGGCGCCCTCGAAGAAGGTGTACTCCTGCTCGATCCCGAAGATCGGCTCCTGGCCCGCGAACTTCTCCGCGACCTCGGTGAGCCGCGCACGGGTGTTGGACTCGTGCGGCGTCATGTCGATGTTCAGGACCTCGCACATGACAAGGACGTCGTCCCCGCCGCGGATCGGGTCGGGGCACGAGAAGACCGGCTTCAGCACCCGGTCGGAGGCGTGTCCCTCGGCCTGATTGGTGCTCGACCCGTCGAAGCCCCAGATGGGCAGCTCGGCGCCGTCCGCCAGGATCTTGGTCTTCGAGCGCAGCTTCGCGGTCGGCTCGGTGCCGTCGATCCAGATGTACTCAGCCTTGAAGGTCACGGGGCCCCATCCTTGTCGGTGCAGCAGTTTTGACCCGAAGCTTCGCAATCTGTGATTTCCCGTCTGTTGCCCATCCATGAACCACGTGTTACTCAGGTTTCTTTTGTTTCGGCGGCGTCTCGTGGGGAAGCGCCCGCGGGCTGCTGAACCGCCGCGTGACCGGCCGACCGCCGGGCCACCGCGTGCGCGTTCAGCAGCGACTCGAATCCGGCGGCGCGGATCCGGCGCACCAGCTCGTCGTACGTCGCTCCCAACGCCTCGGCCGTACGCCCGAGATGCCAGTCGTGGGCGGCGAGCCGCGTCAGCAGATGGCCGCGTCTGATCTGTGCGTCGGAGAGCCGGAACGTCTTGAGATACGCGGTGCGGCCCTTGTGGTCGTTGATGAGTTCGCCGATGTGCTGTTCCTGCGCGCCACGGTCGAACGGCGGGAGGAAACGGTGCAACTCGTACGAACCCATTCTGTAGGCGCGCTCGAAGGAGTATGACGTGGACAGAAGTTGACGGGCGAGTACCGCCTCATGCGTCTCGCTCCATACGCGCTCCTGCACACGCGCCGCGGCCCGCAGATCGGCGAGCGTCTCCAGATGCCGGCCGTCGCGGATACGCGCCTCGAACTCGGCCACCGGCGCGCCGAAGAACGCGTACTGGTGGACCAGCTCTCCGTACAGGTCCTCCACCAGGCTCGGGTGCAGGGCGCGGTAGTCATCAGGGTGCGGTACGACAAAAGCGGCGGCGAGCGAGTCCGCCGTGTACACCATCACGCCGCACTGCCCGGGATGGATCTCGAAGACGCGGAGAGCGTCGGCGAGACCACGGACACCGAGGCCGAGATAGGCGTCCTCGGCGCGCGGCGAGAGCCCTTGCCGTACCGCTTGCTGCGACCACTCGTCCCAGGCGATGGACGGTCCGCCGAAGTGCAGCGAGAGATAGCCCTCCAGCGCGAGATGCAGCGGCAGGAAACGGCAGCGCGTGGCGGCGGCCGTACGGGACCGGCCTCTGCCGCCCTTGCCCGCCTTCATGCGCTTCACCATCCGGTGGTGACGGTGTACGGGCACGGCTTCCGGAGACCAGTCGCGCCGGTCGCGGTCGCGATCTTGGTCCTTGGCCCCGGCGCCGGCCCCGGCCCCGGCCCCGGCGCCGAGCTGAGTGCCATACGCGGCGCCCTGATCGCCCTCGCCCGACCAGTCGGCGACGAAACCGTGCGGGATGTACGAGACATAGCTGATGTCCGGGCCCACCTGGACCTCGCCGTAACCTTCGTAGATCCGCCGGTGCAGCCGCAGACCGGGCAGCGGCTCCGCGCGCACCAGCGGTACGAGACGGATACCGCCCCAGACCTGTGCCGGGCGGGTGATCAGACCGGTGAGATCGAGCCGGGTCACCGCGCCTCCAAGGAGGTCTCGCCGCGTGCGGCGCCCTGGCCCGGGCTTCCGCCGGGGAAACGGCAGAACGGATCGTCGGCATCGTCGTCAATGAAGCGCTGTACTCGCCGGTCCAGATACGCCCGCAGCTCGGCCAGGCCCGTACGGCCCTCCGCGAACTGCGCGATCTCCACCAGCGCCGGCAGATCCTCGGCGTCCCGTATGCCCGCCGTCGGCACGCTCGGTGCCAGTCGGCGTACGTCGAAGCCGTCCGCGTCGTATACGGGGTTGAGATGAACCGCGCTCGTCCTTCCCTCCCGGTCGAGCCTGGTACGCCACACCCGCAGCACCTCGCCCGCCAGTCCGGGAGGCGCATTGTCCCAGCCGTCCGAGACGATGACGAGCCGGTCGGGCGCGCGGTCCAGCGCGTCGATGATCCGGGTACCGAGCGGAGTCGGTCCGTACGGGCGCACCAGCAGCGGATCCGTGCTCCCCGAGGTCCACAGCGGTGTGTACGCGCCGGGAGCCGCCAGCGCGTCCAGCAGAAAGTGGCAGGCCAGGGCGGTGGCGAGCGGGCGGCGGCGCTTCTCGCCGGATCCGGACGAGGAGTAGCTGTCGTCCAGCACGCCGGCGACCCGCCCCCAGGTCCCGGTGTACGGACCGGCCGCCCGGCGCGCGGCCGTACGGAGAGCACGCGTCAGCTCCGCTCGGCGCCGTACGCGCTCGTCGGCGGCCAGGGACAGGACGTACAGGGCGAGCCTGGTCAGCGGCATGACGGTCAGATCGGTCCGCACCTCTTGATCGCTGTTGTTGTTGCCGGTGTCGCTCCGCGCCAGGGCCGAGCGCTGCGTGCGGAGCCGCTCCAGCCTGGTCATCCGGGGCTCCATCCGTTCCAGGACCGCCTCGCGCGGGATGCCGTGCTTGGCGGCGAAGCCCTCGGCGACGGTGAACGGCAGTTCGTAGAGCGCGCCCTGCTCGAAGTGGGCGCGGCGGTACGCGTCCAGCAGTCCGTGGCCGTACCGCTTGCGGCGGCCGGGCGCGAAGAGGAAGTCGCCGAGTTCGGTCGTCTCCGAGGCGTCCGAGGTCTCTGAGGTAACCGATGCAAGCGGGAGATGGAAGTGGCGCGCGGCCGACTTGAGCCCGTTGCGGTACTTCACCGCGTCATGCCCGAGATCCGGCCGGGTGGCCAGCCACTCACGCAGGATGGCGCGGGTACGGCGGTTGCCGATCCCGGCGGTCCGCAGCGCCCGGAAGAGCCGGTAGACACGCTGCGGCGGCAGCATCGTCAGCCGCTTGGCGATCAGCCGTCCCTCCACGCGTTTCTCCTCCCGGCTCGCCTCGCGCGGTGTGCGCAGCAGCTCCTCGATGACCATGACCGCGTTGTGGTCGTTGATGTCGAGCGCGAGCGAAGCGGCGTACACCGGGCGGTAGTTGACCCGTACGTACTCATGCAGAAAGGCGAGCGAGAGCCGCTGCGCGTGCGCGCCCGAGTGGAACTCGCGCTGCCCGGTCGCCGTGACGGCCGCGTTGACGAAGAGCAGCACGTCCTCGGCCGCGATCAGATCGGAGAAGGTCTCCGCCGGATCGGAGAAAGCCTCCGCCATAGTGTGTCCCCTGTGTCCCACGTGGCCCGTGTGTCGCACGCGACCCGTGTGTCGCACGTGTATGCCGGAATCGGCGGTGGCCGGCCGGGGCATGGAGGCGCGAACAGCGAAATCACTGCTTTACGAGGCAAGTCCCGGAAGTCGCACCGGAGGCCCGCGGCCGGCTCGTGCAACGTAGCACCGGTGGTGGCGCGGGAGCCCACGGTTTTACGCCCGTACCAGCCTCGTACTGACCCCCGTACCGGCCTCGTACTGACGCTGTGGCTTTACGCCCCGTACGTCCACCCGCGCCTCCTGCGTCACAGGGCGACGGGGCACACTGAGCGGCATGAGCAAGCCACGTATCGGACTCCTCGGCGCCGGCCCCTGGGCGGAGCGTACGCATGCCCCTGCCCTCGCCGGCCATCCCGGAATCGAATTCAGCGGTGTCTGGGGGCGGCGTCCCGAGGCCGCCGCAGCCCTCGCCGCCGCCCATGACACCACCGCGCACTCCGGCGAGGCGGGCATCGACGCGCTCTTCGCCGAGAGCGACGCCATCGCCTTCGCCCTGCCGCCGGACATCCAGGCACCGCTGGCGGCGCGGGCCGCAGCCGCCGGACTCCATCTGTTGATGGACAAGCCGGTCGCGACGACCGTGGCCGGCGCCCGCGAGGTCGCGGACGCGGCGGCGGCCACG
>NZ_FMDK01000764.1 GCF_900091995.1 Streptomyces sp. MnatMP-M17 | reverse complement strand
CTCCCACGGCCACGCGCCGGCGGTGGCGGCCCTGCTGGAGCGCGGCGCCGACGCGAGCCGGCCCAACGACCGCGGCCAGACGCCGCTCGCGGGCGCGGTCTTCAAGGGCGAGGACGAGGTCATCAGGACGCTGCTCGCGGGCGGCGCGGATCCGAGGGAAGGGAGCCCGTCCGCCGTGGATACCGCGCGAATGTTTGGGAAGACGGACCTTCTGGAGCTGTTCGGCGCCAGGTGAGAGACGTCGTAAATGTGGTCGCGGTGGCGAAATGGCTGGGTCATCATGACGTCGGGCCCGCAGTGGGCCACCGACGAGAGGCAGGAAAGATGGTCTGCGTTGAGCGGGAGACGACGGGCGGCCGAACATGTTGTCGCACGGCCTAGGCCCAGAGGGTCGGCGCCGGTTGTGGCGCCGCATCACACCCCGGTTGCGTCAACAGCTTGATGTGAGGCTTTTCCCATGTTCGATCCAGTCATAGCGCCGAGCGGCACTCTGCTCGGCCTGTTGCAGAGGGGCCGCGGCGACGGCACGCTGCACGCGCTCGCGGCGCCCCGCGCGGAGGCGCTCGCCGCCCTCAACCACTGCGTACTGAACGACCCCCGGCACGACTGGCAGGTCGAGAACCGGTCGCTGTACTACGCGCGCCTGTATCTGGATCTCCACGGCGGTCTCGACGCCATCGAGCACCATCTCTTCCTGGCCGAGGACCACTTCGACACCGAGGAGTCACGGACCGGGCTCGCGCTCGCCGTGCTCGGCCATCTCGCCTCGTACGGCAGGCGCGACGCCCTGGAACTGCTCCGGCGCTACGCGGCGACCGGCTCGAACTGGGCCTGGGCCCTGGACGAGCTGGCCCTGCGCGACGACGACACCGGTCTGCGCTCGCTGGCGCTGCCCGTCCTCGCCAGATTCCCGGCCACTCCCGAGGGTGACACCGAACTGGCGACCGCCGTGCGGGACGCGTTCGAGCCCCGGCCGTGGCGGCTCTGGGCCGACGATCCGCGGCGGGAGATCGGCGCCCGTATTAGGGCCGCCGGTGAACAGGGCTCCTTCGACCGCTGGCAGCGCCAGCTCCGGCCGAGCGGTCCACGGCCCGGCTGGAGCGTACAGGCCGTCTTCGACTGGGCCCAGCAGGCCCTGGAGCGCGGCTCGGTTCTCCATGTGCCCGCCGCACGCTGTCTGAGCGCGGTCGCCGGGCCCGAGGACCGCCCGATGATCATCGAGGCCGCCCGTGGCGGACCCGACGGCGCCCGATGCGCGGCGCTCCACTATCTCGCCGAGGCGGCCGATCCCGTCGTCCTCGATCTGATCGAAGCGGCGGTTGGCGCGGACCGTACCGTCGCCGACGCCGCGGTCTCCGCCTTCGAGCGGATGTGCGGCGAGGAGGCCGTCGACCGGGCCCGCGGCTGGGTGCACCGGCCCGACGCCCTCGGCGCGTCCGCTGCCGGTGTGCTGGCCGGGCGCGGCGGCACGCGCGACACCCAGCTGGTGCTGGGCGCGCTGCGCGAGACCGTACGGGCCGACGGGCCCGACGCGCCAGGACTGTGGACACTCGTCGACGGCACCGGACGCCTCGGCATCGTCTGCGCGGCCCCTGTGCTGCGCCATGTCTACCGCGAGACCACCTCCTCACACCTGCGCGGCCGAACGGCACGCGCGCTCGCCGCCACGGATCCCTCCTACGCGACCGGTTTCGCCGTCGAATGCCTCTGGGACTGCGAGGAGACCACCAGAGAGGTCGCCGCGCTGCACGCGGAGACCGGGGACGTACGGGTGGCGGAACGGCTACGGAGACTGGCGGCGGACCCGGCGGAGGAGGCGGAAGTCCAAACGGCGGTACGCAGCCGGCTGGCCTTTTGATTGAGGGCTCGGTCGCCTCCGTCCGTGCGCAGCCAGAACGTCTCCGCAACCCGGACCCGTCCGGGCCGGCCGTTCCGTCCTCAATCGCCGGACGGGCTGGGTTTCCGGCCTGCGGCGGAGTACGGCGAGGGGCTGGCCCCTACCGAGTGGGAACCCGGTGCCGGGCTGGGCCGTTCCCTCCTCAAGCGCCGGACGGGCCGGATTTCGCACTCCGTAACCACGCGCGTACCTTCCGTGCATCGTGCCTGCCCGCCGCAGGCGACCCGCGTCCAATGCTCACGGGACGTTCCCCACGCGGAAAGATCCACGTTGGCAGGGACACGCTCGGTAGGACGACAACACGAATATGCGTGTCGTCATAGTTACCGAGTCCTTCCCACCGGATGTCAACGGCGTAGCCCACTGCGCCCTCCAGACCGCCCGGCATCTCGCCGTGCGCGGCCATGACCCGCTCGTCATCGCTCCGGCAGTCGCCGGTGATGCCGAGATCGACGCACCGTGCCCCGTGGTACGCGTGCCCTCAGTGCCGCTGCCCGGCTATCCCCAGGTACGGGTGGCACTGCCCAGTCGGCGCGTCGCGGTGACCATCGCCGCGCACCGCGCCGAGCTGGTCCATCTGGCGGGACCGTTCGTGCTCGGCGTGCGCGGCATGACGGCCGCCTCACGGCTCGGAGTCCCCGCCGTCGCCGTGTACCAGACCGATCTCGCCGGCTACGCCCGTACCTATGTGGGCGCGGGCGAGGCGGCGGCCTGGCGCCGGATCCGTACCGTCCACACCGCGGCCGACCGCACCCTGGCACCGTCCAGCGCGGCCGTACGCGACCTCGCCGAGCACAACATCCCGCGGGTACGGCTCTGGCCGCGCGGAGTGGACACCGTACGGTTCCGGCCCGAGCTGCGCGACGAGGAGCTGCGCCGTCGGCTCGCGCCCAACGGCGAGCTGATCGTCGGATATGTCGGCCGGCTGGCGCCCGAGAAGCATGTCGAACTCCTCGCGGGCGTCTGCGAGCTGCCGGGCGTGCGGGTGGTGATCGTCGGCGACGGTCCCAGTGAGACCACGCTCCGGAGCGCGCTGCCCGGCGCGGTCTTCCTGGGCCGTACGACCGGCGACGCGCTCGCGCGTACGTTCGCCTCGTTCGACGTCTTCGCGCACACCGGACCGTACGAGACCTTCTGCCAGACCGTGCAGGAGGCCATGGCCAGCGGCGTACCGGTGATCGCGCCCGCAGCGGGCGGACCGCTCGACCTCGTCGCCCACGGATACACCGGCACGCTGGTGAAGCCGCACGACGCCGACGCCGTCACCGAGGCCGTACGGGACCTCGCCCATGCTCCCGCGCTCCGTGAGGCGTACGGGCAGGCGGCGCGCACCACCGTGGAGGGCAGGACCTGGGCCGTCGTCGGCGACCAGCTTCTGGGCCACTACGACGAGGTGCTCGGCGCGCGCACGGCGGTGGTCGCGTGAGCGGCTTGCGCATCGTACGGCTGGCGAACTTCGTGACCCCGGCCTCGGGCGGGCTGCGTACCGCGCTCCAGGAGCTCGGCAGCGGCTACCTCGCGGCCGGGCACGAGCCAGTGCTCATCGTGCCGGGCGAGCGGGAGTCCGACGAGGACACCGTGCAGGGACGGGTGATCACCCTGCCGGGTCCCGTCATCCCCGGCACCGGCGGCTACCGGGTGCTGACCGCCCGGAAGCGGCTGCGGCAGGTGCTCGAATCGCTCGGGCCCGACCGGCTCGAAGTCTCCGACCGGACCACGCTGCGGTGGACGGGCGAGTGGGCGCGGCGCCATCGCGTCCCTTCGGTGATGGTCTCCCACGAGACGGCGGACGGAGTGCTGCGCACCTGGGGCGTGCCCGGCGTCGCGGCCGGACGGACCGCGGACCGGCTCAACACGCGCAGCGCGTGGGCGTACTCGCGGATCGTGTGCACCACCGAGTGGGCGGAGCGCGAGTTCCTGCGTATCGGCGCCCGCAATGTGGTGCGCGCGCCGCTCGGCGTCGATCTGACCCGGTGCAGGCCGGAGCGGCGGAGCGAGGCCCTGCGCGCCCGTTACGCGCGCGGCGCGGATGTGCTGCTGGTGCTCGGCTCCCGGCTCTCGGTGGAGAAGCGGCCGGGCGCCGCGCTGGACGCGCTCGCCGAGCTGCGGGACCGAGGCGTACGGGCCGTGCTGGTCGTCGCGGGCGAGGGCCCGCTGCGGGCCGGACTGGTCCGCAGGGCCCGTGCCCAGCGGCTGCCCGCGCTCTTTCTCGGCCATGTGGCCAACCGCGAGGAGATGGCCGATCTCCAGGCCGCCGCGGACATCTGTCTGGCGCCGGGACCGGCCGAGACCTTCGGGCTGTCGGCCCTGGAGGCGCTCGCCTGCGGCACACCGGTCGTCCCGAGCGCGTCGTCGGCGCTGCCCGAGGTGATCGGGGACGCGGGAGTGGCCGCCGTGGACAGCGCCGTGTCCTTCGCCGACGCGATCCAGGAGCTGCTGACGCGCCCGGAGGAGGACCGCCGCGCCGCGGCCCGCGCCCGCGCGGAGCTCTTCAGCTGGGACAACGCGGTGGCCGGATTCCTGGCCGCGCACGATGCCCCGCTGCTGAACAAGGTGCCCTCGCAGATCCGCCGGCCGGACGGAGCGCAGAGATGACCACGGGCGCGGACATCGCGGAGTCGCTGCCGGGCGGAGAACGCACCGGCGAGGGCTCGGGCACGGTGCCGCGCATCGTCGTACGAGGAGGAGAACAGCCCATGGCCCCGGCGGAGGCGGCCACGCAGACGTCCGTCGGCGAGACGCCGACGAAGCCCGGTGCCGTCGCGTCGACGGCACCGGCCCGGCCGCTCCCGACCGCCGTGCGGGCCCTCGGCCCTGCCGGCGCCGTCG
>NZ_FMDK01000509.1 GCF_900091995.1 Streptomyces sp. MnatMP-M17 | reverse complement strand
AACCCCGGACCCGCTGATTAAGAGTCAGCTGCTCTAACCAACTGAGCTAGCGGCGCCTGCCGACTCGAAAATAATACCCGGTGGTCCGAGGTGCTCCGGACCAGGCGCCATGGTTCTGAATCGTCAGGCCTGGACCGTCAGCCCTGGATCGTCAGTGACAGTGCCATCGGGGCCGCTCTGCGATTCAGCGTCTCCGCCGCCGAGCGCAGCCGGTGCGCGTACTCGACCGGGAGCGAGAGCGCCAGACAGCCCACCGTGGAGCCCGCCGTGAGCGGGACCGCCGCGCAGACCGTCCCGACCGCGTACTCCTGGAGATCGAGCACGGGAACCGTCGGCGGCCGGCTGTCCAGCCGGGAGAACAGCAGACGCTCGCTGGTGATCGTCCGGGAGGTGAAACGGGCGATCTTGTGGCGGGCGAGATGCTCCCGGCGGCCGTTCCGGTCGAGCTGAGTCAGCAGACACTTGCCGATCGCGCTGGCATGGGCCGTGGAGCGGAAGTCGACCCACTCGTTGACCGCGGGCGTCAGCGGGCCGTCGGCGATCTGGGTGACCTTGATCTCGCCGTCGATGTACCGGCTGAGATAGACGGCCGCGCCCACGGAGTCGCGCAGCTCGTAGAGCGACTCCTGAAGCCTGGCCTCCAGTGCCTGCCGGCGGGCGTGACCCGAGCCGAGCAGCGCCAGCGAGTCACCGATCACATAGGCGCCGTCCGCGACCCGCTCCACATATCCCTCGCGCCGCAGCATCGAGAGGAGCGGCGTGAGATGTCCGCTCGGCAGTCCGCTCTCCCGTGCGATCTGGACATCGGTCACTCCGGCGCCGCCGTACTTGGACACGGCCTCCAGAACGCGCAGGACGTACCGCACCGAGTGGAACGGCGCGGTCGGCTCCGGCTTCAACGCCACGGTTCCGCCCTCCCCAGGCCCTGCCTCACGTACTGCCTTGAGTACTGCCTCATCTCCCGCCTCGCGTCCTGCCTCGTGTCCTGTCAGGCTGTGACCGCGAGCTCACGCTTTTCCGCTCACCACGATAGCCGCGAAGAGCCCTGTACGGGCCGCCTTTTTGGCCACAGGAAATGCGCGAGAGTTTCACAGGATCGCCCCAAGGAACTCGCGCGTCCGTTCGTGCTCCGGCGCCGAGAAGATTCTTTCCGGCGGGCCGGACTCGATGACCGTGCCGGAATCGAACATCAGGACCTCGTCGGAGATGTCCCGGGCGAAGTTCATCTCATGGGTCACACAGAGCATCGTGATGTCCGTGGTGCGGGCGATGTCCCGCAGTACGTCCAGCACTCCGGCGACCAGTTCCGGATCGAGCGCCGAGGTCACCTCGTCCAGCAGCAGGATCCGCGGTCGCATCGCGAGCGCGCGGGCGATCGCCACGCGCTGCTGCTGGCCGCCCGAGAGCTGGGCCGGCTTGGCCTCGCAGCGGTCGCCGAGGCCCACCAGATCGAGCAGCTCACGGCCGCGCGCCTCCGCCTCGTCCCTGCTCAGACCGAGCACCCGGACCGGCGCTTCGGTGACATTGCGCAGCACGCTCATGTTCGGGAAGAGATTGAACTGCTGAAAGACCATGCCGATGTTCTTGCGTATCTCGCGGACCTCCTTGGGGCCCGCCGGAAAGAGTTGGTCGCCGCTGACGGTGATGGTGCCCTCGTCAGGCCGTACCAAGGTCATCAGCAGCCGCAGAATCGTGGTCTTGCCGGAGCCCGACGGGCCGATCAGAGTGACATGTTTTCCCGGCCTCACCGAGAAACAGAGGTCGTCCAGGACGGTGTTCTTGCCGAATCTCTTGGTGACCTTGTCGAAACGGATCAGTTCATCGGCGTTCGTGTTCGCGCTTGTGGGAGGGAAGTCAGCGGACAAGACGGCGCTCCAGGGCTCGCATCAGAAGTGAAGCCGGGTAGGCGATGAGGATGAAGGCGATACCGACCACGGTCAGCGGTTCGGTGTACTGGAAGGTGGACGCGCTCTCCAGCCGGGACTGCTGGAGCATCTCCAGCACACTGATCCCGGCGAGCAGCGGTGTGTCCTTCAGCATCGAGATGACGTAATTCCCGAGCGCCGGCACGATCCTGCGGATCGCCTGCGGCAGGATCACCGCCGTCCAGGTCCGGCCGACGGGCAGGCTGAGCGCCGTGGCCGCCTCCCACTGTCCGGCCGGCACCGCGTCGATCCCGGCGCGGTAGACCTGTGCCGTGTACGTCGAGTAGTGCAGCCCGATCGCGATGGTCCCGGTGGTGAGCCCGGAGAACTGCACGCCCCACTCGGGCAGGACGAAGAAGAAGAAAAAGAGCTGCACCAGCAGCGGAGTGTTCCGGATGAATTCGGTGACGGCATGGACCGGCCACCGTACGAAACGTGTTCCCGCCCGGAATCCGATCGCCCAGAGAAGACCGAGCGTGAACGAGAGGAGCGAGCCGAGCACCAGCACCTGAAGAGTGAGAAGCAGGCCGTCCCAGAAACGAGGCATGAAGTCCGCGACCGCGGACCAGTCCCAGCCGTTCACCGGGCACCTCCCGATGTGGTGACGATGCCTATTCCGGCCTTGGTCTTCCGTTCCAGCGCCCGCATTCCACGAGTGAGGACAAAGGCGAGCACAAAATAGATCACCAGCGTCACCGAGTAGATCTGGGCGCTCTCCTGGGTGGCCAGCCGCACCAGATAGGCGGCGAACGACACATCGGCCACACCGAGCAGCGAGACCAGCGCGGTGCCCTTCAGCAGTTCGACGAGCAGATTGCAGAACGGCGGGATCATCTCCGGTACCGCCTGCGGCAGCATGATCAGCCGCAGCCGCTGACAGGGCGTGAAGTTCAGCGCGATACCCGCTTCGCGCTGCGCCGGAGCCACCGAGTTGAGCGCGCCGCGCACGACTTCTGCGCCGTACGCTCCGTACGACAGTCCCAGCGCCAGCACCGCCGCCCACATCGGGACGAGCGCCCAGCCGAACAGGCTCGGCATGACGAAGAAGAGCCAGAACATCAGCACCAGCGCCGAGGTGCCCCGGAAGATCTCGGTGTAGCAGCCCGCCAGAAAGCGGACCGGGCGCGCGCGATGCGTACGGGCCGTTCCCACGGCGAAGGCGACGACGGTGGCCAGCGCCGCGCTGTACAGCGTGAGTTGAACGGTGATCCAGATGCCCGGAAGCATCCACTGTGTCCAGAGGCCGGCTGTCATGCGCACAGCTCCTCTGCCGTCAGCGTGGTCATCTCCGTCTCGGTGAAGCCGAACGGCCGGAGAATACGGAACAGTTCGCCGCTCTTCTTCATCCGGTGGATCTCGGTGTTGACGGCGTCACGGAGATCCGTGTCGGTGGGCCGGAAGGCGAAACCGCCGCCGTCGATCTTCTTCTTTCCGTCCACGACCGGAGCGAACGGCTCGGTTGCCTCGGCCTTGCGGCTCTTCTTCACCACGCTCCGGCCGGTGAGCGCCGTACCCGCGAAGACATCGACACGGCCGGACTCGACGGCGTTCAGCCCGGCCACCGGATCCTGGAGAATGACGATCTCCTTCTCCGGCACTCCGGCGGATATCGCGTAATCGATCTCCGCGTAGCCGGTGCCGGTGGCGAATGCCGCTCCGGTCCGCACCACATCCTGGTACGAGCGCAGCCCTTTCGGGTTTCCTTTGGGCACGATGAACGCGTCGAGCATCTGGTATTCGGGATCGGCGAAGATGACCTGGGCGCAGCGCTCCTTGTTGATGTACATCCCGGCCGAGACCACGTCGAACTGCTGGGAGTTCAGCCCGGGAATCAGCGAGGAGAAATCGGTGGCCACCGGCTGTACGCCCGCGACACCGAGCCGCTTGAAGATCACCTTGGCGAGTTCCACCGCCTCGCCCGTGAAGTCGCCCTCCTCGTCGATGAATCCGTACGGCGCCTCACCGGCGATTCCGAGGCGCACCGTGCGCTGCGACTTCAGCCGGGCGAGGGTGTCACCGGAGGGAATCCGGCTGCATCCCGCGGTGCCGATCGCGCCGGTGGCGCCCAGCACCGCCGTACCCAGCAGCAGCGAACGGCGTCTCAGGAACGGCGGCTCTGTCGTTTCCGTCGTTTCTGCCGTTCTTCTCTTCTTGTGCTCCGGTGGTGAGGCCATGGCCGCGCGGCTACCCGGCTTCATTCGGATCATGCGTCCTTGACTCGGTCGATCAGACGAGGACCATGGGGGCATGACCGACCGATTTGTGACTGTGTCACTGGACAAGCGCGGGGTCGAGTGCACCGCGAAACTCCTGGATGACCGGGCTCCGGTCACCTGCGCGGCGGTATGGGAGGCACTGCCGCTGGGCTCGGACGTGTATCACGCGAAATACGCCCGCAATGAGATCTACGCGCTGTTCCCGGCCTTCGCCGCCGAGGAGCCACCGCTGGAGAATCCGACTGTTACTCCCATTCCGGGCGATCTCTGCTACTTCACCTTCTCCGAGACGGAGCTGGGCACTTCGTCGTACGGCTATGACGAGCAGGCCGTGCGCGGTCGCCGTACGGTCGTGGATCTGGCCCTCTTCTACGAGCGCAACAATCTGCTGATCAACGGCGACATGGGATGGATCCCGGGCATCGTCTGGGGCTCGGTGGTGGACGGCCTCGACCGGATGGCCGAGGCCTGCCAGGACCTGTGGCGCGCGGGCGCCATCGGCGAAACGCTCAACTTCCGCCGGGCATAGGTCCTGTCCGACCGGACAGGACCTGGTCCTATGGCCGGCTATCGCCGCCCGGTGCCGGGATCCGTGCCGCGCCCGACTCGTACAGCGCGTGTGCCGCGCGCATGACCAGTGCGTCATGGTGCCGGGCGGCGACGAGCTGCACTCCGATCGGCAGTCCGTTCGCGTCCACTCCGCACGGCACGCTCGCGGCGGGCTGCTGCGTCAGATTGAACGGATACGTGAACGGCGTCCAGCCCGTCCAGCGGTGCAGGCCCGAGCGCGCCGGCGTCTCCGCGCCCGCCTCGAACGCGGTGATCGGCAGCGTCGGTGTGACCAGCAGGTCGTACGACTCATGGAACCGGCCCAGCCGCCGTCCCAGCTCCATCCGCGTGTCCACCGCCGCCAGATACTCCAGCGCGCTGTACCGCGCGCCGGTCGCGCAGATCTCGCGCAGCCCGGGATCGAGAAGCTTCCGCTGCTCCTGGTTGAGCGGCTGCACCAGCCGGGCCGCGCCGCTGAACCACAGTGTGTGGAAGGCCTCCACCGGATCGGTGATATCCGGATCGGCCTCCTCGATATACGCGCCGAGCTCGGCGAGCCGGCTCACCGCGTTCCGTACGGCGGAGGCCACCGCGGGCTGTACGGCGACCTGGCCGCCGAAGGAGGCGGAGTACGCGATCCGCAGCCCGTGCACACCGTCGGCCAGTGAGTCGCTCAGGGCCGGAGCCGGCGCGAGCTGCGACCAGTCCCGCCGGTCGGGGCCGCTGATCACATCCAGCAGCAGCGCCGCGTCTGCGGCGTCCCTGGTCATCGGCCCGGCGTGGGCGAGCGTGCCGAACGGGCTGGACGGATAGACCGGCACCCGCCCGTACGTCGGTTTGAGCCCGAAGATCCCGCAGAAGGACGCCGGGATACGGATCGAGCCGCCGCCGTCCGTACCGATCGACAGCGGGGCCGCGCCCAGTGCCACCGCCGCCGCGCTGCCACCGCTGGATCCGCCCGCCGTACGGGAGCGGTCGTACGGATTACGGGTCACTCCGGACAGCGGCGAGTCCGTGACGCCCTTCCAGCCGAACTCCGGCGTGGTCGTCTTGCCGACGAGAACCGCGCCGTGCTCCCGCATCCGCGCTACGGCCGGCGCGTCCTCGTCCCAGCGGCCCTCGGGCCGTACGGTCCTCGAACCGCGCAAGGTCGGGCCGCCGCGCTGGAGGAAGATGTCCTTCACCGAGACCGGCACACCGTCGAGCAGCCCTTGTGGCTCCTTCTTGCGCCACCGTCCCGCCGACTCTTCCGCCTGGGCGAGCGCCGACTCGGCGTCCACCCGGACGAAGGCGTTGACCAGCGGCTGGACCGCCTCGATCCGCTCCAGCACCGTACGAACCGCCTCGACCGGCGAGAACTCGCCCTGTTCGTAGCCGACGAGAAGCTGCCGCGCGGTGAGGTCGGCGAGGCCGGACGGATCGGAGGGGACGCGCGGGACGTGCGTGGTGGGCGGGGACTGCGGCTCGGTCCGGTGCGTGTGATCAGTCATGCATGGGGACGTACCCACGTTTCTTGTCCACCACGTTGGGGAGCGGCTTTCCGGCGGCCCAAAGTTCATACAATTCCACGAACTGTGCGCCCAGGCGGTCGCGCCAGCCGACCGTGTCACCGCTCATATGCGGGGACACGATCAGTCCGGGCACGTCCCACAGCGGGCTCTCCGGATCCAGCGGCTCGTGCTCGAAGACATCGAGTGCCGCGCCCGCGATCCACCGCTTGGACACCGCGGCGATCAGATCGCTCTCCACGACGAGCTGTCCTCGTCCCACATTGATGAAGTGCGCGGAGGGCTGCATCAGCCCGAAGAGCCGCGCGTCGAACATCCCGCGCGTCGCGTCAGTCAGCGGCGCCGCACTGATCAGCCAGTCGGCCCGGGTCACCAGCCGGTCGAGCTGCTCGGGACCGTGCACGCCGGGACGGGCCGTACGGCCGGTGACCGCCACCGTCACTCCCAGTTTCCGCAGTGTCTGGGCCACGGCCCGGCCGATCGGGCCCGCGCCGATCACCACGGCCCTGCTCTCCGCGACCCGGAGCGCCTCGCGATGGCGCCAGCGGCGCTGTCGCTGGAGCTCCAGCGTGCCGGGCAGGTCCTTCGCCATGGCGAGCACCAATCCGGCGACATATTCGGCGATGGGTTCCTCGAAAATGCCCCGGGCATTGGTCACGACCGTGTCGGAATCGATCAGCTCGGGACAGAGCAGCCGGTCCACACCCGCGCTCGCGGTATGCACCCAGCGAGGCCGCGGGCCCTTTCCCGGCCATGCGTTCCTTACCGCGTCGGAGGTGAAATCCCACACCAGCAGAACGTCGGCGAGCGGGAGTTGGGCCGCGAGGCCGCTTTCGTCCGAGTGGCGGATACGCGCCTTGCCGGTGAGCCGGCCGAGACGTGGCGGAGGATCCGCCTCCAGAACGAGGAGCGTGGGTACTGGCATGGCAAGGAGCCCTTCTGCCGGAACCGGTCGGGCGGGTCTGCGGGCGGTCTGCGAGCGGGGCTGATGGTGCGGTTGATTTCCGCCGGGGAAAATCCGTGCAACGTCTGAGATGGGCGGATTGACCACGCTTGCACCTGGCTCTTACCGTCGTCAATAACAGGCTAAGGGGGCCCGACTTGCAAGTCTCCTTTCTGGGTGGACCACAACCGCAGCGTGGAGTGGGTGTGGTCGCCCCTTTCGATTTCGCCCTTGATCGCGAATTGTGGCGCTGGGTGCCCGACGACATCTCGCTGCGCGTGACCAGGACGCCTTATGTGCCCGTCGAGGTCTCCCTCGATCTGGCCAGGCTGGTCAGCGAGCACGAGACGCTCGGTGAGGCCGTACGGGCACTCGGCGCGTCCGAGCCCGAGGTGATCGCGTACGCCTGCACCTCGGGCAGTTTTGTCGGCGGACCGGTTGGCGAGCGCGCCATGTGCGAGGCGATGACCCGGGCGGGCGAGGTGCCCTCGCTCACCACGACGGGAGCCCTGGTCGAGGCGCTGGAGGAGCTGGGCGCGAGCAGGATCGCGCTGGTCACGCCCTATACGGAGTCGGTCACCCAGGCGCTGGAGGACTATCTGGCGGAGGTCGGGGTAACCGTGACTGGGCGCGCCTTTCTGGGGCTGACGCGGCACATTTGGAAGGTGCCCTATCGCTCGGTCGTGGACATGGCGCGCGAGGCCGTCGTCGGGTCGGCGGACGCGCTCTTCATCAGCTGTACGAATCTGCCGACATATGACGCGATTCCGCAGTTGGAGGCGGAGCTGCGGATGCCGGTGCTGTCCGCCAACCAGGTGACGATGTGGGCGGCGCTGCGCAGGCTCGGGGCGCACGCGGTCGGTCCGTACCAAGGGCTGCTGCTCGACCGCCGGGAGGCGGGCGAGGCGCACTACGTACGCGACGTGCGGGACGCGTACGAGCCGCCCGGCGAGACACGGGAGGTGTCCATACCGTCGATACAGGCCCTGCCGCCGGTGGTGCCGATGGGACCGGTCGCGCCGATCGGACCGATGGGGCCCGCCATATCACCCGCGTCACCCGCGTCATCCGTGTCATCCGTGTCACCCGCGTCATCTGTGGAGCCGCTGCCCGAATCGTCCACCGAGTCCCTTCCGGAGCCGCTGCCTGATGAGTGATGAGTAAGGAAGGCTGGACATGACCACCGTCGGATTCCTCTATCCCGGACACTCCGCCGAGGACGACTATCCACGCATGGAGGCGCTGTTCGGCATCGACATCCGGCTGGCCGTCGTCCACACCGACATCGGTGAGGACGCCCACCGCGTCGACGCGCTGATCGAGATGGGCTCGGCGGACCGGCTCGCCGAGGGCGTGGCGGAGCTTCGGCTGGCGGGCGCCCAGTCCGTGGTCTGGGCCTGTACGAGCGGGAGCTTCGTGTACGGGTGGGAGGGCGCCCACGAGCAGACACGCACCCTGGCCAGGGCCGCGGGGCTGCCGGCGTCGAGCACGTCGTTCGCCTTCGCCCACGCCGTACGGGAGCTGGGTGTGGAACGGGTCGCCGTCGCGGCCACCTATCCCGAGGACGTCACCGGCTACTTCACCGCCTTCCTCAAGTCGGCCGGGACCGAAGTGGTCGCGGACCGGGCCAGCGGGATCATCACGGCGGCCGAGGTCGGCACCTGGGGATGGGACCAGGTACTGGAGCTGGCCCGCGCGGGCGACCATCCGGACGCACAGGCCGTCCTGCTCCCGGACACGGCCCTGCACACGGCGGCGTATGTGCCCGAGCTGGAGGAGGCGATCGGCAAGCCGGTCCTGACCGCGAACCAGGTGTCGGTCTGGGAAGGGCTGCGGCTGGCGCAGCGCAGGGTGTGGGCTCCGCGGCTCGGCACGCTGTTCGCGAGCAGGGAGTAGCGGGCACCGCCGGGCGGGCACTACCGGGCGGGCGTGACTGCGCAGGAATAAACAGCCGGGCAGGAATAACCGGAGAGCCCCTCCTGTTGCAGCCCTTCTGTACGCGTGTACGCACTTCCGCGCAGAAGGGTCAGACCGGTGGACGACCACGACACGAGCCGAGGCACGACGGACGCGATTCGGGGTACGGCACAGGGCACGGCCCCAGTGCCTCTCTCCGTACTGGACCTCGTCACGGTGGGCAAAGGCTCCACCGCCGCCGAGTCGCTCCGTACGAGCGTCGCGCTGGCGCGGCTCGCCGAGAGCAGGGGCTACCACCGGCACTGGGTCGCCGAGCACCACTCCATGCCGGGCGTCGCGTCCTCGTCGCCCGCGGTGATCCTCGCCCATCTCGCCGCCCACACCGAGCGCATCAGGCTCGGCTCGGGCGGTGTGATGCTGCCCAACCACGCGCCGCTGGTGATCGCCGAGCAGTTCGGCACGCTGGAGGCGCTCGCTCCCGGCCGTGTCGATGTGGGCCTCGGACGCGCGCCGGGCACCGACGGGGCCACGGCGGCGGCGCTGCGCCGCTCCGATGGGCTGCGCGAGGGCGCCGACGACTTTCCGCAGCAGCTCACCGAGCTGACCCGGTTCCTGGACGACGACTTCCCCGACGGCCATCCGTACTCCCGTATCCACGCCGTCCCCGGACCGGTCCAGGGCCCCACCGCCCGGCCGCCGATCTGGCTGCTCGGCTCGTCCGGCTTCAGCGCGCGGCTTGCC
>NZ_FMDK01000763.1 GCF_900091995.1 Streptomyces sp. MnatMP-M17 | reverse complement strand
GCGCGGGCGGGTGCGGCAGCCGGTAGCCGGTGATGGAGAAGGTGTCGAAGTCCCCGGCGATGTGTTCTCCGCGCAGCGCCCTGGTGACGAACCGCAGGACGTCCCTGGTGCGTTTGAACGGCTCGTCGAACGGGATGCCGTTGATGTCGGTGACATGGGCGGGCACCGAGGCGCCGAGTCCCAACAGCAGTCGGCCCGGCGCGAGTTGGGCCAGCGTCGCGGCGGTCTGGGCGAGGACGGCCGGCCCACGGGTGTGCACCGGTACGATCCCCGTCGCGATCCGCAGGGACGGCGACCACGCGGCGGTCGCCGCCAGCGGAGTGAACGCGTCGGTGCCACCGCCCTCCGCGCTCCACACATCCGTGTAGCCGAGGTCGGGCAGCCGCTCCACCAGGAAGCGGTGCCGGTCGATGGTCAGTCCCGGCAGTGGCAGTGTGATGCCCCACTTGGCCGGCGGAGTCACAACGGGATGGTGGTGCGGTGGCTGCTCGGCGGTCATGGAACCGGCCGTCCTTTCATGCCGTACGGGAGGTTACGTGCGGTGCCGTACGAGGGTTGTACGAGGCTTACTTGCCGACCTGTACCGTGGTGAGGTCCAGGAACCAGGACTGCGGCTGCACCAGTCCATGGACGGTGGGCGCGAGCGCCCGCGGATTGCGGTCGTTGACGACGAAGAGCCAGGGCGCGTCCTCGGTCACCTTGGCGAGGGCCTGCCGGTAGTCGGCCTGCCGCTTGCCCTGATCGGGTGAGCCGGCCGCCGAGGCGAGCAGCGCGTCCACCTCGGGATTGCTGTAGTGGCCGGTCCAGAACGGGCTCTTGCTGCCGATGAACAGCGGGAGCAGTGCCTCGGACTGGAAGAGCGTGGTGGACTGGGCGATGGCGTCGGAGCCGAGGGCCACCTCGCCCTTCGCCTCCGCACCGATCAGTGTGGACCAGTCGGTGGTACGCAGCTCCACCTTGATGCCCACGGCGGACAGATCCCGTTGCAGCGCCTCGGCGATCGGCACCGGCAGCAGATTGCCCGATCCTCCGGTGGGCACGGTCACGGAGGTGCTGAACCCGTCCACGTAACCGGCGTCCGCGAGCAGTGCCTTGGCCTTCGCCGGATCGTACCCGTAGAGGTCGCCGGACTTGTCGTACGCGAGTGTCGCCCGAGGAGCGGCCTGGTAGGCCGGATCGGCGGTGCCGTGCAGCAGTTTCTCCGCGATCGCCTCGCGGTTGACGGCGTAGTTGGCCGCCTGCCGGACCCTCGGGTCCTTCCAAGGGCCCTTCTCCGTGTCGAGGATCCAGTACCAGAGGTGGTCATAGCTGTTGGTGACCACCTTCACACCGTCGGCCTTCAGGCTCTCGATGTCGTCCGGGTTCGGATATTCGATCCAGTTGACGGAGCCGGAGCGCAGCGCGGCGGTACGGGCGGCGGTGTCCGGCAGCGCCTTGACGACCAGCTTGTCGAGCCTGGGCGCGCCGCGCCAGTACGTCTTGTTGGCGACGAGTTCGATCTGCTCGCCGGGCTTCTGGGACTTGAAGGCGAACGGACCTGTTCCGACCGGGTGCTTGGCGAAGTCGGCCGAGCCGGTGGCACGTACGGCGGTAGGGCTGGCGATCAGAACGTGGGCGAGGTCCTCGGGGAAGTGGCCGTTGGGCTCCTTGGTGACCAACTCGACCTGCCCGGTGCCGAGTTTGCGGTACGCGGTGATCCCGCCCGCGTACTCGCCCGCCGCGGCGCCCAGGGCGTCGGTGTAGTACTCGCTCTTCTTGTCGAGATAGCGGTCGAGGTTGAAGAGGACCGCGTCGGCGTTGAACGGTGTGCCGTCCTGGAAGGTGACGCCCTTGCGCAGGGTGAAGGTCCAGGTCTTCTTGTCGGCCGCGACCTTCCAGGAGGTGGCGAGCGCGCCGGTGACGGGCGGCGGACCGTCCGTGGTGGACAGGTCGTAGCGGGTGAGGCCCTCGTAGAGCTGGAAGCTGACCAGTCGCTTGCCCTCAAAACCGGCGCCGCCGATCACGGTGTCGGTGTTGGGCAGCTTTCCGGTCGCGCCGATGACCAGGGTGCCGCCCGGTCCGGAGGAGCCCGTACCGCCTCCGGAGCCGGAGCCGGGCGCGCAGCCGGAGGCGGTGATCAGCAGGGCCGCCGCGGAGAGCAGGGCCCCGGCGGACAGGGCGGTTCTCGCTCGGCCGCGGTGGTGGTGAGGATGGCGGTGCGTCATATCGGTCCTCTGTGTGCGGGATTCCATGGATCGAAGGTCGGTCGGCGGTCGGTCGGCGGTCGGCGTGTGGTGAGCGCGGGCCGGTCAGAGCGGCGCGGAGGGCTCGACGGCGGTGGCGCCGAGGGCGGTGGCGGGGCCAGGGACGGCGGCCGTATCCGCCGAGGCAGCCGCGTCGGTGGTGGTGCCCGTACCGACGGTGGCGCTCGTACCAGCGGCGCCCGTACCAGCGCCAGCCGTACCGGACGGCGCCTTCGCGGCGGCCAGCAGTGCCCGGGTGTACGGATGGCCGGGCGCCGCCCAGAGATCCGCGGCCGGGCCCTCCTCCACCACCCGGCCCTGCCGCAGCACCACCACCCGGTGGGCCAGCCTGCGGACCACGGCCAGATCGTGGGAGATGAAGAGATACGCGAGCCCCCGGCTCTCCTGGAGCTCGACCAGCAGATCCAGTACCTGCGCCTGGACCCGGAGATCGAGCGCCGAGGTCGGTTCGTCGCAGACCACCAGCTCGGGACCGGTCGCCAGCGCGCGGGCCACGGCCACCCGCTGGAGCTGCCCTCCGGACAGCTCACGCGGATAGCGCAGCGCCAGCGCCGGATCGAGCCCGACCTGACGGAACAACTCGGCGGTACGGTCGGCCCGTTCGCGCCGAGGTGTGCCCTGTGTCCGCAGGGCGAAGGCCACCGCCTCACCTGCCCGCAGGGCCGGGTTCAGCGAGCCGTGCGGATGCTGCGGCACGAACTGCAACCGGGCGCGCACGGGCCGGGCGGACCGGCCGCGCAGCCGGTACGGATCGTGCCCGGCGAACCGTACGGTGCCCAGCGTCGGCGCGAGCAGACCGAGGCTCAGCCGGGCGAGCGTGGACTTCCCGGAGCCGGACTCGCCGACCAGTCCGACCGTCTCGCCCGGAGCCACGGTCAACGAGACCCGGTCCAGGGCGGGCCGGCCGCCGCCGTCCGCACCATGCCTGGTCGCTCCGCCGCCCGGATAGCGCTTGGTCACTCCGGTGAGGGAGAGCAGGGCCTCGGTCATCGATGGCCGCCCTCTCCGGCGGCCACCAGTTCGGCCGCGTAAGGATGCCTGGGACGGGAGAGCACCTGCTCCGCGTCTCCCGACTCGACGATCCGGCCGCCGTGCATCACGGCGACCTGTCCGCCGATCCGCCGTGCCGCGGTGAGGTCGTGGGTGACCATCAGCAGAGCGATTCCGTGTACGGCGCGCAGGGACGCGAAGAGATCGAGGATCTGGGAGCGCACCACGGCGTCCAGGGCGGTGGTGGGCTCGTCGGCCACCAGAAGTCCGGGAGCGCAGGACACTGCCAGGGCGATCGCCGCCCGCTGGCGCAGTCCGCCGGACAGTTCGTGCGGATAGCTGCGGGCGATCCGGTCGGGCTCGTCAATCCCGGCCCGTTCGAGCAGACCGGGCACCGCCGCGCGTGCCGCCCTGCGCCCGGTGGCGATGCCGTGGCGCAGCAGTACCTCGGCGAGCTGGGAGCCGATCCGGCGCAGCGGATCCAGCGATCCCGTCGGGTCCTGCGGTACGTATCCGATGCGCCGGCCGCGTATCCGGGACAGCGCGCGCTCGTCCAGCGGACGCAGATCGGTGCCGTCGAGCTGTACGCGCCCGGTGACCTCGGCGCCGTGGCCGGGCAGTCCGAGGACCGTTCTGGCCGCGGTGGTCTTGCCGCTGCCCGATTCACCGACGAGGACCAGCGCGCCGCCCGGTTCGATGGTGAGTGTCACACGGTCGACGGCAAGGACGGGACCGGCCGGTCCCGGGTAGCGGACGGTCAGTTCCGTGACGGACAGCGCTGCCGGGCTCGGTACGGAGCGACTGGCTGACGCGCTCGGTACGGGATGGCCGGCTGCCGGGCTCAGTACGGGACGGCTCGCCGACGCGCTCGATGCGGGACTGCTCATCGGACGGCCTCCGGGAGCAGCGCCCGGCTGTCGCCGGTCCGTACGCGCAGGGCGTCGCCGAGCGTGTTGAAGACCACCGAGACGGCCAGGATGGTGAGCGCGGGGAGCACCGCGACGGCCGGATGGGTCAGCAGGGCCGGCCGCGACTCGTCCAGCATCGCGCCCCATTCCGGGTCGGGCGGCGCCACTCCCAGTCCGAGGAAGGAGAGCCCGGCCGCGTAGACGATGGCCAGCCCGACGAGCGACGAGCAGTAGACCAGGACGACGGGAGCCACGACCGGAGCGACCTGGCGGAGCACCACGGCGGTACGGCCCGCGCCGCTCACGCGGGCCGCCTCCAGATACTCGGCGGTGCGGATGCGCTGCACCTCGGTGAAGGAGACGCGGGCCACCGCCGGAGTGAGGACGAAGGACAGGGAGATCACGGTGGTGCTCAGTCCCGGTTCCAGCAGGGAGGCGACGGCGATGGCGAGCAGCACTCCTGGGAACGCGTACAGCACGTCGAGCGTACGGAGGAGGGCCTGCTCGGTGATCCGTCCGGCGAGACCGGCGACCGCGCCCAGCAGCGTGCCGGCCACGGCCGCGACGGCCACCGGCAGCAGCCCGCCGATCAGGGACGGCCGTACGGCCACGATCAGCCGGCTCAGCATGTCCCGGCCCTGGGTGTCGGTGCCCAGCGGATGGCCCGGTGTCCAGAGGCCGAGCAGCCGGTCGTCCAGGCTTCCGGCGACCGGGTCCTGCGGAGCGAGCCAGGGCCCGGCGACGGCCAGCAGCAGAAGGGCGGCGGCCAGCCCGGCGGGCACCAGCAGCCCGGGCCCGTACCGTCCTCGTACCGGCCGCCCCTTCTGCGCCTTCCGTTCCTCCTGGGCGTTCTGTGCTTGGGGCATGGCGGTCGGCTGTGTCATCGCGCGCTCCTGACCCGGGGATCGATGAGCGCGTGCGCCGCGTCGACCAGGATGTTGATGCCGACGAACGCGACCGCGACCAGCAGCACTCCTCCCTGGACGAGCGGAAGGTCCCGCGCGGTGAGCGCGTCGTACAGCAGTCGTCCGACTCCCGGCCAGGCGAAGAGAGTTTCCACGAAGACGACTCCCTCCAGCAGATAGGCGAGCTGGAGCCCGCCGATGGTGAGGAGAGCGGGTGAGGCGTTGTGGACGCAGTGCCGCAGTACGGCGGTCCGGCTCAGCCCTCGGGCCCGCAGGCTGTCCGCGAGGTCCGAGGTGA
Source organism: Streptomyces sp. MnatMP-M17 (assembly GCF_900091995.1). GTDB lineage: Bacteria > Actinomycetota > Actinomycetes > Streptomycetales > Streptomycetaceae > Streptomyces. The sequence continues at coordinate 4,826 of NZ_FMDK01000763.1, read as the reverse complement.
GCACGGAGCCGAGCGCGGTACGGAACACCCGGGCGGTGAGGCCCAGTGGTACGAGCGCGGCGGCGGTCGCGGGCAGCACGAGATGGCGTGCGAGGTCGAACGGGCCACCGCCGCCGAAGACATCGTGCGTGCCGCCCGCGGGCAGCCAGCGCAGCCATACGGCGAAGACGGCGATCAGCAGCAGCGCCACCGAGTACTGAGGCGCGGACACCGCGAGCGTGTTCAGCGCGCCGGACAGCCGTCCCAGCGCTCCTCTGGGACGCAGGGCGCCGAGCGCGCCGAGCGCCGTGCCACCGGTGACGACCAGTGCGAACGCGACGGCGGTGAGCAGCAAGGTCTGGCCGAGCGCGGGCAGCAGCGTTTCCATCACCGGGCGCTGTGCGGAGACGGAGACACCCAGGTCGAGGTGGAGCGCGTGCCAGAGCCAGTTCACGTACTGGACCGGCACCGGCTCACCGAGGCCGAGCCGCTCCGTCAGCTCCCGCCGTGACTCCGGTGGCGCGCCGGGCCCGAGCAGGGCGCTGACCGGATCGCCCGGGATCAGGGCGACCGTCAGGAAGACCACGACCGTGACGCCGAGCACGGTGGGCACGGCCAGCAGCAGCCGGCGTAGCAGAAAACGCCTCACCCGTCGGCCCGCCGGGCGAGGACACCGGGGCGACCGGCGGCGGACGGGCATGGGCGGCGGAACATGAGCGGTCCTTCCAGGAGTTCGAGGTGGCGGCGCGACGTGGTGCGGTGGCACGGTCCCGGGACGGCCGGTACGGAACCGCCGTCGGCGCCCGTTCGGAAGGTCCGTCCGTACGGAAGGTCCGTCCGTACGGAAGGTCGCGTAGGTTCGGTCGCGAGGATGGACCAGCACGGCACCGTCGGGCCCGGTGAGGCCGGACCGGGCCGCCGAGTCGAAGAATGAGGGATGTCAACACCGGTCAGCCAGGCAACAGTTCATGCTGATACCCGAGGTCATAGGATCCGGTGTCCTCGGTACACGGGTGAGTGTGACCTGTGCTGCCCTGGCCGATATTGACCCACAGCAAGCCCCTTACTAGGCTGTAAATATGGCTATTCCGTGCACCGACTTCACCTTGGTCGGTATCGGCGGCTCGTGGCACCGCAGGTGCTTCGACGAGCTGTGTAGCGCCCTCGTGCGGCGCTGACCTTCGGCTCTTCCCCGAACAGCGGCGCCCTCTCCTCCTCCTGCCGGGCCCTTTCCGTCCCCCAGCCCAGGTCACCGCCGACCTGATGGCAGGCCAGGGATACGCGGAGAACTCCGGCGTCACCGTCGTATCCGAGGGGAACGCAGCGCGATGCCATACCACTTCCGAGAACGTGCTCCCAGAACGACCGTCTCCCTCCGCCGGAGGGGTGGCCAGTCATGGAACTACTGACCGAGGCGGATCCGGGCGCCGGGCGCGGCCGACGGCAGCCGGCGCGCCGTGCGTCGCGCGCGCTGCTCGGGCGTACGGGCCCCGAGGCGCTGCACACCGAGATCGACAATCCGCTCGATCTGATCGCGGGCCATCAGATGCTCGCCGAGCCGGAGGACCGCAGAGCGGGTCTGACGGCCTCGCCGCGGCTCAACCCGGCGCCCGTGGGCTGCACCTGCGGCCATCCGCTGTGCACGGAGTCCGCCCACCGCGAGACGCTGCCCACACGGGTGTTCCTGGTGGAGCGCCATCCGGTGGCGTGCGCGGGACTGCGCAGTGTGCTGGGGCCCGTGCCGGACATGGCGGTGGTCGGCAGCTCAGGCAATCCGGACCGGGCGCTGGAAGCCGTACGCAGGATCCGTCCCGATGTCATCCTGCTCGGCGGCGGCGACACGCTGGGCGACGATCTGTCCGCCGTGGTCCGGCTGCGCGGCCCGGAGGGCTTCCCGGGCGCGCGGGTGCTGCTGCTGCGGCGGGCCGAGAGCACCACGGAGGCCAGCCGGATGCTGCTCGCCGGAGCGAGCGGCTGCTTCCCGCTCGAACTGGCGGAGGACCGGATCATCAGTACGGTGTCGATGGCGGCGGCCGGAGCGACGGTCTTCCTGCCTGCGCCACCGCCGGTCCAGGTCCATCCGGCCAGCCTGGCCGGCCACGCGGGCGAACCGCTGCCGCAGCACTGCGGGCTGACGGGCCGCGAACGCCAGGTGCTCGCGCAGCTCGCCCGAGGTCTGAGCAACGCGGAGATCGGCCGCGAACTCGCCCTCGCGGAGGCGACGGTGAAGAAGCACCTCACCCAGGCGATGCGCAAAACGGGCCAGCCGGACCGCCTGCGAGCAGCGCTCTACGCCCACCGCCACGGCCTGGCGGGCTGACCTGGCCAAGGGCGTACGGCACCGCGCGCCGAGGGCGAGGACAAGATACGGCGCCGTGCGCCGCGCCGTACCTGTGACACCGGCGCACAGACGCAAGGGCGGGCCCCTCACGGGTGCCCGCCCTCTTGTGTGTACGCCGACGCGCCCGCGCCGGGCGACCTTTGGAGTATCCCGCGTGGGCTCATCGTCGCCGTTACCGACTCCGTTCGGGGCTTCTGGGCGCCCTGGCCGCGTACCTAGCGTTAACGGGCGGACCAGAAGTCGCCCGGTCCTCTTCCACGCCTGGCCAAGGAGATCCCGATGAGCGATGCGGCCGAAGGAGGCATCGCCCGCGCCGGTTCGCGCGACACCGCCGCGCACGGTGCCGGTACGCCGCCCGAGACGGAATCCGCCGACAGCAGACGCGCCCGGACGACGGTCCTGCCGGACGACGGCACGGCCGGCGGCGCCGTACGACCCGAGAAGTCCCGCAATCCGTACCGCTCGATGCCCGACGCGGAGCGCTCCGCCCTGTGGCGGCAGCGGCTCCACGAGGCCGAGGCCGGTCTCACCGGGCTGCTCGCCTCGCTCGGCGACGAGGTCCATCTGACCGACTGGTTCGCCCTCCAGGCCGAGCTGTTCGCCGATCTGCCGGATCCGCGCACCGCACCGGCCGCCGAGTGGCAGCGTGTCTTCTTCCGGGACCAAGCACTGATGGAACGTTTCCTCGTGGCCCGTTACGGCGAGGCGATACTCGCCGACTGGGCCCGCGCCAACGCCGGAGTGCATCGCCAGGTGGAACCCGACCACGGCCGTGGCGCCGGCGATCCCGTCCACCGGATCGCCCGTCAGGCCGAACTCTACGGTTCCGACTACGAGTTCGACGACGAGTCGGCGGACGAGTTCGAGGACGACTCCGTACCGACGAGCCTCACGCACGCCGCGCTCACCATCACGCACTGCGCCATCTGGGACTACCGCGAACAGGCCCGCCGCAACGGCGTACGGCTCACTCTCGCCTCGCCCTGCACGTACTGCACCGAGGCCCTGAGCGCCAATATCCGCGCCAAGGGCTATGTGCCCGCGCACCAGTTGCGCACCGGCCCCACGGGACACGGCTGCCGCTGGGAGGCCACGGCGCCTCCCGCCCCGGCCGCCGCGCCCTCCCCCACCGACGAACTCCAGGAGCCATGATGTGCGGAGTCACCGGCTGGATCGACTGGGAAACCGATCTCCGGAGCGAGGAGGCGACGCTCCGGGCGATGACGGAGACGCTCGCCTGCCGCGGTCCGGACGACTCCGGCGTCCTGCTCTCCCGGCACGCCGCCCTCGGCCATCGCAGACTCGCCGTCATCGCGCCCGACGACGGCGCCCAGCCCATGGGCACGGCCACCGGCGACGGACCGCGCACCGTGCTGACCTATAACGGAGAGCTGTACAACTACCCGGAGCTGCGCGAGGAGTTGCGCTCGCTCGGCCATGAGTTCCGCACCCGCTCCGACACGGAGGTCGTCCTCCGTGCCCATCTCCAGTGGGGCGCCGACGCGCCGCGCCGCTTCAACGGCATCTTCGCGTACGCGCTGTGGGACGACCGCAACCAGGAACTCCTGCTGGTCCGCGACCACTTGGGCGTCAAACCGCTGTACTGGCATCCGCACGCCTCCGGAGTGCTCTTCGGCTCCGAGCCCAAGGCCGTACTCGCCCATCCGCTCTTCCACGCCGAACTCGACGCCGAGGGCATGGCCGAACTGTTCGCCCTGCCCGCCGCGCCGACCGCGGGCCACGGCATCTTCCGTGGACTGTACGAGGTGCTGCCCGGCCAGACCGTCACCGTACGGCGCGGAGCGACCCGTACCGCCCTCTACTGGCGGCCCACCGCCCGCGTCCATCCCGACGATCCCGCGACCACCCGCGAGACCGTACGGGCGCTGCTCGCCGACACCGTCGAGCGCCAGCTCCTCAGCGATGTCCCGCTCTGCACGCTGCTCTCCGGCGGTGTCGACTCCAGCGCTGTCACAGCCCTTGCGGCGGCGGCGCGGGAGCGCGCGGGCCACTCCAAGGTGACCAGCTTCTCGGTGGACTTCCCCGGCAGCGCCGACCGCGCGCCCGACGCCTGGCGGACCGGCGCGGACGCGCCCTTCGTCCGGGCCGCCGCCGAACACATCGGTACTCTCCACACCTCCGTCCTCATCCCGGACGACGATCTGCTGGACGCCCGTGACGCCGTGCTGCGCGCCCGGGACCGCCCCGGCTGGGGCGAGATGGACGCGTCGCTGCATCTCCTCTTCCGCGAGGTACGCAAACATTCCACGGTGGCCCTGTCCGGCGAGGCCGCAGACGAGATCTTCGGCGGCTATCCGTACTTCCACGATCCCGCCGCGCTCGCCGCGGACACCTTCCCGTGGCTGCACGGCCGCACGACTCCGGCCGCGCTGCTCCGTCCCGAGGTGGCCGCCGAAGTCAGGCCCGAGGAGTACACCGCCGAGCGGTACCGCCGCTCGCTGGCCGACGTACCGCGGCTGGAGGGCGAGGCGGGCGCCGGCCGCCG
>NZ_FMDK01000145.1 GCF_900091995.1 Streptomyces sp. MnatMP-M17 | reverse complement strand
GCGGGCACCGTTCTTCGCAGAGGCGGGCGTGTCACTCGGGATCTCCTCGGAGGTACGGGTGCGGGATTGGTCTCCTGTAGCCGGACGGGCAAAAACCAGCCCGTCCGGCGATTGAGGACAAAGCAGCGGCAGGCCCTAGTTGCGCCAGGTGTCGTTCAGCGTGACCTTGCCGGACGCGGGCACCGTCGCCGTCCGATTGGCGCCGCTCTCCCAGGTCACCGCGCCGGCCGCGTCCTTGCGGAGGTACTTGTACTCGAAGGACGTACCGGCCGGCAGCGCCACATCGAGCTTCCACACCGGATAGGCCGCCGGATCGAGCTTCAGCGCGCTGCCGGTGTTCCAGTTGCCCAGCGCCGCCTGGTTGCCGGTGACATAGATGTTCTGGCCGAGCTGAGTCGTCGCGTTGACACCGAAGGACGCGCCCGAAGCGCCGGGCCCCGGATCCGTACCGCCGCCACCGCCCGTGCAGGTACGGGCGCCGGTGTGCAGGGCAACCGCCGTGTTCGGGCCGAGCGTCGCCGTGAACTGTCCCGAGCCGTTGACCGTCACCGCCCTGCCGTTCTGCACATCGCAGTACGTGCCGCCCGCCAGCGAGGTCTGGAACGTACGGGTCAGCGAGGAGCCCTCGTGGTTGATCGCGACATAGCCCGCGGAGCCCCGGCCGAAGGCGATCTGGTCGCCTCCGTTGTCCCACCAGTTGGTGACGGCCTGCCCGCGCGTGGTGTTGCGGAAGCCGACCATGGACGAGATCTCGCGCCACGCGTGCTGGCACTTCCATCCGTCGCTGTAACAGGCGTTGACCGTACCGCCGTTGGGCGGGCCCGCGTCATTGCTGCCGAACTCGTATCCGGAGTGCACATCGGGCGAGCCGTACGGCCAGGCCAGCATGAACACATTGGCCAGTGTGTAGTTCGCGCCGTCCTTGTAGCTGAGTGTGTCGCCGCCGCGCTCGGTGTCGTGGTTGTCCACGAAGACCGCCGAACGGCCGGACTCCATATAGCCCCAGCCCTCGCCGTAGTTCTTCAGATAGGCGAGGTTCTCGTTGTTGAAGACCTGCTTGAGACCGCGCGCGTACCGGAACTCCTGGACGTCGCCGTTGCCGAGGTACTCGCTCGGCAGGACCGCCTCGCCCGCACCGTAGATGGCCTCCTGCTTCCAGTAGACGCCCGGATTGCTCAGCCTGCTCTTGATGTTGGCGAGATCGGCGGCGGGCATGTGCTTGGCCGCGTCGATCCGGAAGCCGTCGACGCCGAGCGAGAGCAGATCGTTCATGTACGACGCGATCCGGCCGCGTACGTAGTCCTCACCGGTGTCCAGATCGGCCAGGCCGACGAGTTCGCAGTTCTGTACGTTGCCGCGGTCGCCGTAGTTGTTGATCTGCGACCGGCAGTCGTCCATGTCGGCGCCCGAGTAGATGCCCGGGTAGTTGTACTTGGTGTACGAGGAGCCGCCGGTGCCGGTGCCGTCGCCGGCCGCCATATGGTTGATGACGGTGTCGGCGACGACCTTGACGCCCGCCGCGTGACAGGTGTTCACCATGTTCGAGAAGGCGGCGCGGTCACCGAGCCGTCCGGCGATCTTGTAACTGACGGGCTGGTACGAGGTCCACCACTGGCCGCCCTGGATGTGCTCCTGCGGCGGTGAGACCTGGACATAGCCGTAGCCGGCCGGGCCGAGGCTGTCCGTGCACGCCCTGGCTATGGAGTCGAACTTCCACTCGAACAGTACGGCGGTGACGTCCTTGGTGCCCGGCGGTGCCGCCTGGGCGGTCCCGGCCGGGACCGCGAGAGCGGCTGCGGCGCCGGCCACGAGGGCGAGCGCGGCGGCCAGGGATCTGCGAGCCATGGTTCCTCCTGCACTGGTGAAGGGAGGTGCGGGTGACGGGGGGTGCGGGTAACGGTTGGTGCGTACGGCCTCGTGCGGCGACGCGCTCTTGCCCCTCAAGGCCCTGTGCGGATGGTGCCGGTGGTACGGCTGGAGCGGCCGGTACGCACCGCGGCGGTGGAGCCGCGTACGACCAGCTCGGGCTGGAAGACATACTCGGTGCGCTGTACGGGACTGCCGCCGATCTCTTCCAGCAGCGCGCCGACCGCTGCCGCGGCCATGGCGTGCACGGGCTGGCGGACCGTGGTCAGCGGAGGATCGGTGAAGGCGATCAGCCGCGAGTCGTCGTATCCCACGACCGAGAGATCACCCGGCACGTCGAGTCCGCGCTCCCTGGCCGCCCGTACGACGCCGAGCGCCATCAGATCGCTGCCGCAGACGATGCCCGTACAGCCGAGGGCGAGCAGCGCGCCGGCCGCGACCTGGCCGCCCTCGACGCCGTACAGCGTGGTGCACACCAGCTCCTCCGCCTCGCGCCAGGCCAGCCCGAGCAGCCCGACGGCCGCGTCGAGGAAGCCCTCGCGCTTGCGCCGGGAGGGCACGTACCGCTGCGGTCCGGTGGCCAGTCCGATCCGCCGGTGGCCCAGCTCGGCGAGATGGCCGACGGCCATCCGTACGGCGGCGTGGTCGTCGGCCGAGACGAAGGGCGCGCTGACGCGTTCGTTGTAGCCGTTGATCAGGACGTACGGCACACCGCGCGCGGCGAGCGCGGCGTAGCGGGCGGGATCGGTGGAGGTGTCGGCGTGCAGCCCGGAGAGGAAGACGATGCCGTCGACCTCGCGCTCCACGAGCTGCTCGACCAGTTCGTCCTCGGTCGCGCCGCCCGGTAACTGCGTGCAGAGGAGCGGTGTGTAGCCGTGTCCGGCGAGGAGCTGCTCGACTGCCTGGGCGAAGGCCGGGAAGACCGGATTGGTGAGTTCGGGTGTCACCAGTCCGATCAGTCCGGGAGGCCGCGCGGGCGGGATCTGCCGGGCGGATTCCGCCGGAGCGCCGCTCGGCGGAACAGGTCCATGAGACGCGGTGGGTCCATGAGGCGCGGGCGGGTCGTGGGACCGGCCGGAACGTTCCTGCCCGAGGACGCCCAGCGCCGCGATCACACGCTCGCGCGTGCTGTCCGCGACACCGGGCCGGCCGTTCAGCACCCGGCTGACGGTGGCCTCGCTGACCCGGGCCCGGCCGGCGATGTCCACCAGCCGGAGCCCGTTGGTGCCTCGCGCCGCCGCTGACGGTCTTGTCACGGCC
>NZ_FMDK01000214.1 GCF_900091995.1 Streptomyces sp. MnatMP-M17 | reverse complement strand
CCGGACGCCGCAGGCCCCGCCCTCCGGGCGGACGGCGCTACTTTCGAAACACGCCCTAGACCGGTCCGTACCGTCCGTACCGTCCGTACCGTCCGTACCGTCCGTACCGAGCGCGGAGGTCTCCGTGTCGCCGCTGTCCTCCTGGTCCCGCCGTGCCTTTCTGGCCTTAACCGGAGCGGGCGCCCTCGGCCTCGCCCGGCCGGCCGCCGTCGAACAGCCCGCCTCCGCCGATGAGTTCGAAGCGCTGCGGCTGCGCTGGACGGACCTCCAGCTCGGCACCGGCTACGATCCCGCCGCCGAGCCCTATGCCTCCCGGCTCGCCGAGACCGCCGAACTCGCCTCGGGCTTCCAGCGGTCGATGGCTCCGGCCGCCACCCATCTCTGGCCCGGAATCGGCTTCGATCCGCCCGCCGGAATCACCCGGAGCTACAGCAGGCTCTGGACCATGGCCCAGGCGTATGCCCGGCCCGGCACCGATCTCACCGGTGACACGGCGCTCCTCGCCGATGCCGTGCGCGGTCTCGGCCATCTCTCCACCACCGTCTACCGGCCCTCGGCCACGCCCTACGGCAACTGGTGGGAGTGGCGGATCGGCAGCCCTCGGCTGCTCATGGACATCACCGCCGTCCTCCACGACCACCTTCCCGAGGAGCTGCGCGCCGCGGCCTGCGCGGCCGTCGACCACTTCGTGCCGGACGCGCTCCTCGGCCCGTACGCAGGCGTCAGCACCGGTGCCAACCGCGTCGACCTCTGCCGCTCCGTCGTTCTGCGCGGGATCCTCGGCCGGGCGCCCGCCAAGATCGCCCTCGCCCGCGACGCGCTCTCGCCCGTCTTCCCGTATGTCACCGAGGGAGACGGGCTCTACGCCGACGGCTCGTTCGTCCAGCACACCTGGGTCGCCTACTCGGGTACGTACGGACAGGTCCTGCTGGACGGTCTGGGCCGGCTCTTCTCGCTGCTCGCCGGATCCGCCTGGGCCGTCACCGATCCCGGCCGGCGGACCGTACTCGACAGCGTGGAGCACGCCTACGCGCCGCTGATCTACAACGGACTGATGATGGACTGCGTCAACGGGCGTGCCATCAGCCGCGGTTACCTCATGAGCGACGAGCTGCCCGTACTGCGCGGCGACCACTTCCACGGCCAGGGACTCATCGCGGCCGTCGCGCTGCTCGCGGGCGGCGCGTCCACGGCCGAGCGCGAGCGCTGGACGGGCCTGGTCAAGGGCTGGATCGAGCGGGACACGGTGTCTCCGGTCCTCACCGCCCCGCAGCTCGACGTCGCCGATCTCGCCCGGCTGCACACGCTCGCCGCCTCGGAGGTGCCCGCGCTTCCCGAGCCGGTCGGCCACCGGCTCTTCGCCTCGATGGACCGGGCCGTGCACCGGGGGCCGGGATGGGCCGCCGCGCTCTCGATGGCATCCGAGCGGATCGCGCACTACGAGTGCGGCAACGGCGAGAATCCGCGCGGCTGGCACACCGGAGCCGGGATGCTCTCCTGGTGGTGCGCGGACCGGAACAACGACCAGTACACCGACTGGTTCTGGCCCACCGTGGATCCGTACCGGCTGCCCGGTACCACCGTCTCCACCAAGCGGCTCGCGGACCGGGCCGGCGGCGAGTGGGGTGCGCCGAAGCGC
>NZ_FMDK01000760.1 GCF_900091995.1 Streptomyces sp. MnatMP-M17 | reverse complement strand
CCCAGCCGCGGGAGAGGGCCCCGGGAGGCCCGCGGCCCGCGGCGAGGCGACCGGCATCACCCATGACTCGCGGGCGGTACGCCCAGGAGACGTCTACGCCGCCCTGCCCGGCGCCCGCTTCCACGGCGCCGACTTCGCCGCCCAGGCCGCCGACCTCGGCGCGTCCGTCATCCTCACCGATCCGGCGGGCGCCGAGCGGGCCGGGGCCACCGGACTGCCCGTCCTGGTCGTCCCCGATCCACGCGGCAGCATGGGCGAACTCGCCGCCGAGATCTACGGCCATCCCGGCCCCGATCTGCTCCAGATCGGTATCACCGGCACCTCGGGCAAGACCACCACCGCGTATCTGGTCGAGGGCGGACTGCGCGGCGCGGGCCACCGTACGGGCCTGATCGGCACCGTCGAGATGCGGATCGGCGACGAGCGCATCAAGTCGGAGCGCACCACTCCGGAGGCCACCGATCTCCAGGCGCTCTTCGCCGTCATGCGGGAGCGTGGTGTCGACTCCGTCGCCATGGAGGTCTCCAGCCATGCCCTGGTGCTCGGCCGGGTCGACGGCTGTGTCTTCGATGTCGCCGTCTTCAACAACCTCAGCCCGGAGCACATGGAGTTCCACTCCGGGATGGAGGACTACTTCCAGGCGAAGGCGCGGCTGTTCACGCCCGAGCGCAGCAGGGCCGGTGTCGTGAACTACGACGACGCCTACGGCCGCAGGCTCGCGGTCGAGGCCACCGTCCCGGTCACCACCTTCTCCGCCGAGGGCCATCCGGACGCCGACTGGCGCGCCGAGGACGTCGAGGTCGGCTCGCACGGCTCCACCTTCACCGCCGTCGGCCCCAGGGGCGAGCGCGTACGGGCGGAGGCGCCGCTGCCCGGCCCGTTCAATGTCGCCAACACCCTGGCCGCGGTCGTCACCCTGGCCGTCGCCGGGATCGATCCGCACACCGCCGCGGACGGTATCGCCGCGGTGCCCGGAGTGCCGGGCCGGCTGGAGCGGGTGGACGCGGGCCAGCCCTATCTCGCCGTGGTCGACTACGCCCACAAGACGGACGCCGTCGAATCGGTCCTGCGCTCCCTGCGCAAGGTCACCAAGGGCAAGGTGCATATCGTCCTCGGCTGCGGCGGCGACCGCGACGAGACCAAACGCGGGCCCATGGGGGCCGCCGCCGCCCGGCTCGCCGACACCGCCGTACTGACCTCCGACAATCCGCGCTCGGAGGATCCGCTCGCGATCCTCGCCGCGATGCTGGCCGGCGCCGCCGAGGTGCCGGTCCATGAGCGCGGCGATGTGCTGGTCGACGCCGACCGCGCCTCCGCGATCGCCGCCGTCGTCTCCCGCGCGCACGCCGATGACACCGTACTGGTCGCGGGCAAGGGCCACGAGCAGGGCCAGGACATCGCCGGAGTGGTACGCGCCTTCGACGACCGCCAGGTTCTGCGCGAGGCCATCGAGCGCTCGCTGCGGCACGAGCCGGGACACGGGACGGGATACGAGCCGGGACACGGGACAGGACACGAGCCCGGCCATGAGCACCGCGCCGAGCCATGTCATGAGCAGCGCCACGAGCACCGCCACGAGAACAACAGTCAGGGATGACCCAGTGATCGCCCTCTCCCTCGCCGAGATCGCCGCAATCGTCGGCGGGCAGCCGCACGACATACCGGATCAGTCCGTCCGGGTCACCGGATCCGTCGTGTACGACTCCCGCGCGGTGGAGCCCGGCGGCCTCTTCGCCGCCTTCGCGGGCGAGCGTGCCGACGGTCACGACTACGCGGAGCGCGCTGTTGCCGCGGGCGCGGTGGCCGTCCTGGCCACCCGCCCCGTCGGTGTGCCCGCCCTGGTCGTCGACGATGTCGTCCAGGCGCTCGGCGCCCTCGCCCGCGCCGTGGTCGAACGCCTCGGCGCCACCACCGTCGCCCTCACCGGCTCCGCCGGCAAGACCAGCACCAAGGATCTGATCGCACAGCTTCTGCGCCGCCTCGGGCCGACCGTCTGGCCGGAGGGCAATCTCAACAACGAGATCGGTCTCCCGGTGACGGCTCTGCGGGCCGTCGAGGACACCCGCTATCTCGTGCTGGAGATGGGCGCCCGGTACGTCGGCGACATCCGCTATCTCACCGGGCTCGTGCCGCCCAGGATCGGCCTCGTACTGAACGTCGGCACCGCCCACATCGGCGAGTTCGGCGGCCGTGAGCGGATCGCCGAGGCCAAGGGCGAGATGGTGGAGTCCCTGCCGTCCGCGGCCGAGGGCGGAGTGGCCGTGCTCAACGCCGACGATCCGCTCGTACGCGCCATGACCTCGCGCACCAAGGCCCGCGTCCTGCTGTTCGGAGAGGCGGGCGAAGCAGACGTACGGGCAGAGAACGTCCGTCTCACCGAGACCGGACAGCCCTCTTTCCTGCTTCGAACACCCTCCGGGTGCAGGGACGTGACACTGCGGCTGTACGGTGAGCACCACGTGTCGAACGCGCTCGCCGCGGCCGCCGTCGCCCATGAGTTGGGCATGTCCGTCGACGAGATCGCCGTGGCGCTCTCCGAGGCGGGAACCCTCTCCCGCTGGCGTATGGAGGTCACCGAGCGCGCGGACGGCGTGACGATCGTCAACGACGCCTACAACGCGAATCCCGAATCCATGAGAGCGGCGCTTCGCGCGCTGGTCGCCATGGGCGGTGCCTCACGGGCCGCCGGGGGCCGTACGTGGGCGGTGCTCGGCCCGATGGCCGAGCTGGGGGACGACTCGCTCGCCGAGCACGACGCGGTCGGACGGCTCGCCGTCCGGCTCAACGTCAGCAAGCTCGTGGCAGTCGGGGGCAGGGAAGCGTCCTGGCTGCAATTGGGCGCTTACAACGAGGGTTCGTGGGGTGAGGAGTCGGTGCACGTGTCCGACGCGCGGGCGGCGGTCGACCTGTTGCGCAGTGAGCTGCGTCCGGGAGACGTCGTGCTGGTGAAGGCTTCCAGGTCGGCCGGTCTTGAACGGGTCGCCCTGGCACTGCTCGAAAGCGCCAGCGAGGGCGAGGTCGCCGACCGATGAGGCAGATCCTCTTCGCGGGAGCCATCGGGCTCTTCCTGACCCTGATCGGCACACCGCTGCTGATCAAGCTCCTGGCCCGCAAGGGATACGGGCAGTTCATCCGGGACGACGGCCCGCGTACGCATGGCAGCAAGAAGGGCACGCCCACCATGGGCGGCATCTCCTTCATCCTCGCCACACTGATCGCCTACGCCCTGGCGAAGGTGATCACCGGCGAGGACCCGAGGTTCTCGGGTGTGCTCGTCCTCTTCCTGATGGCCGGCATGGGACTCGTCGGGTTCCTGGACGACTACATCAAGATCGTGAAACAGCGTTCGCTGGGTCTGCGGGCCAAGGCGAAGATGGCGGGCCAGCTCATCGTCGGTATCGCCTTCGCGGTGCTGTCGCTCCAGTTCGCCGACTACCGCGGCAACACGCCTGCCTCCACCAGACTGTCGTTCATCATGGACTTCGGCTGGTCGATCGGCCCGGTGCTGTTCGTGGTCTGGGCGCTCTTCATGATTCTCGCGATGTCCAACGGCGTGAATCTCACCGACGGTCTGGACGGTCTGGCCACCGGTGCCTCGGTGATGGTCTTCGGCGCGTACACCTTCATCGGGCTCTGGCAGTTCCAGGAGTCCTGTGCGAACGCCGTGACACTGACCAATCCCAACGCGTGTTTCGAGGTACGGGATCCACTCGATCTCGCCGTCGTCGCCTCGGCCCTGATGGGCTCCTGCTTCGGCTTCCTGTGGTGGAACACCTCGCCCGCCAAGATCTTCATGGGGGACACCGGCTCGCTCGCGCTCGGCGGCGCGCTCGCCGGTCTCGCGATCTGCTCCCGTACGGAGTTCCTGATGGCCATCCTCGGCGGTCTGTTCGTGATGATCACGATGTCCGTGGTCATCCAGGTCGGCTCCTTCAAGATGACCGGCAAGCGGGTCTTCCGGATGGCGCCGCTCCAGCACCACTTCGAACTCAAGGGGTGGTCCGAAGTCCTTGTGGTGGTCCGGTTCTGGATCATCCAGGGCATGTGTGTGATCGTGGGTCTGGGGCTCTTCTACGCGGGCTGGGCGGCCGAGAAGTGAACTGGCACGGCAAGCGGGTCACCGTCGCGGGTCTCGGGGTCTCCGGGGTCCCGGCGGCCCGGGTCCTGCGCGGTCTCGGCGCCGAGGTCACCGTCGTCAACGACGGGGACGACGAGCGCGCCCGCGCTCAGGCGGCCGAGCTGGAGAAGCTCGGGATCACGGTGCGCCTCGGGGACGGAGAGACGCTGCCCGAGGCCACCGAGCTGGTTGTCACCGCGCCCGGCTGGCGGCCGGACAAGCCTCTCTTCACGGCCGCCGCCGCGGCCGGTGTGGAGATCTGGGGCGATGTGGAGCTGGCCTGGCGGCTGCGCGGCCCGGACGCGGCTCCCTGGCTCGCGGTCACCGGCACCAACGGCAAGACCACGACCGTCAGGATGCTCGCCTCGATCCTGACGGCGGCGGGACTTCGCACTGCGGCCGTCGGCAATATCGGGGTCTCGCTGCTGGACGCCGTCACCGGCGAGGAGACGTACGACGTCCTCGCCGTCGAGCTGTCCAGCTACCAGCTCCACTGGGCGCCGAGCCTGCGCGCCCACTCCGCCGCCGTGCTCAATCTCGCGCCCGACCATCTCGACTGGCACGGCTCGATGGAGGCGTACGCCACCGACAAGGGCCGTATCTACGAGGGCAATACCGTCGCCTGTGTCTACAACGCGGCCGATCCGGCCACCGAGGAGCTCGTGCGGGCGGCCGATGTCGAGGAGGGCTGCCGGGCGATCGGCTTCGCACTCGGCACTCCCGGGCCCTCCCAACTCGGCGTCGTGGACGGCATCCTGGTCGACCGCGCCTTTGTCGAGAACCGTCGGGAGCGGGCCCAGGAGCTGGCCCAGGTCTCCGACGTCCAGCCGCCGGCACCGCACAACATCGCCAACGCGCTCGCCGCGGCGGCCCTGGCCCGTGCCTTCGGTGTCGGGCCGGCCGCCGTACGTGACGGACTGCGCTCCTTCCGTCCCGATCCGCACCGTATCGAACTGGTCGCGGAAGTCGCCGGAATCACCTACGTCGACGACTCCAAGGCCACCAACACCCATGCCGCCGAAGCCTCTCTGGCGGCATACGACCCGATCGTCTGGATCGCGGGCGGTCTCGCCAAGGGCGCGGCCTTCGACGAACTCGTCACGGCGTCGGCGAAGCGGCTGCGCGGAGTCGTCCTGATCGGCGCCGACCGCGCGCTGATCGGGGAAGCCCTCGCGCGACACGCGCCCGAAGTCCCGGTCGTGGACCTCGACCGGACCGACACTGGGGCGATGTCGGCGGCGGTCCGCGAAGCGGCACGGCTCGCACAGCCGGGGGACACGGTACTGATGGCCCCGGCCTGCGCCTCGATGGACATGTTCGCCAACTACAACAAGCGAGGCGAGGCGTTCGCGGACGCGGTACACGCACTCGCCGCCGAGCGCGCCTGACCGGCCCGGCCCTTGTGCCGGGCCGTCCCGGGGCCGCGACACCCGTGGTGGTTCCGCGGGCCCCGGATCCCCGGCAGCCGCGCCAGGCACGACTGGAGGGGACAGCGACGATGCCGGCCGACGACACCGCGGACCGAAGGCCCGTCCGGCGGATCTTCACGGACCCGCGCCGGGAGGGCACAGGGCCCGGCGGCTTCGAGGACGGTGTCCCGTCCCATGACGCGCGCCACCGCACCTCCAGGTCCGATCCGCCACGGCCGTCGGGACGGCCTCCCGGGCCGCGTCCCGCGCTCCACCGCTGGGGTCTGACGGGCGGGCCCGTGCTCGCGGGCCCGCCCGTCGGCG
>NZ_FMDK01000758.1 GCF_900091995.1 Streptomyces sp. MnatMP-M17 | reverse complement strand
GCGGCAGCAGGAGCGAGCGATGACGGCCGTGACCAGGTCGGCCGGGCGGGCGTTCACCTCTGTGGCGGAGTCGTACGAGCCGCGTCGCCGCAGAGACGGCGGCCCTCCGGAGAGCACAGAAGGCAGAGCAGACCACCCATGGCCCTCACCGCCCCTCCTCCGAACAGTGAGCCATCGCGAGCCACATCCTCCGGTGCCGGGCGGAGAAAGGCCGTGCCATGTGCCGGACCGCCCGCCGCGCACCATGTCCTGCTCTGTGTCGCGCTGCCGTGTCTCGCGGTCTCGGCCGAGCACGGACAGCTCACCGGCGAAGGGATCGAGGGCTTCTACCAGTCCGGCAGACGTCTGCTCTCCCGCTGCCGGCTGCGGATCGCCGGACAGGAGCCTCTGCCGGTGCAGGGCAGGCTGGTCGCCGCCGACCGGGCACGGTTTCTGGCGGTGGTCCGTACACCCGACGATGCCGGGCCCGATCCGGAGATCAGTGTCGAACGGGTACGGGACGCCGACGGCACCGAACGGATCACGCTGCACAGCTCGGCCCGCCGGATCCGCAGATTCCCGGTGGAGATCTCCTTCGGCAGCGACCTGGCGGGACTGGCCGCGATCGGAGCCGGCCGGGCCGGGCCCGAACTGCCCGCGGCTGTCCACACCGCGGGTCTGCGCTGGTCCGCGCCCGGTGGCGGATCCGCCGTCGTCACCGCGTCTCCGGCGCCCCAGGACGCGCTGGCATCGGCGGGACTGCTGCGCTGGGAGGTGGAGCTGGGGCCCGGGGCCGCCCGCACGATCGAGCTGCGGATCCGCTCCGGCCGGCCTGTCCGGCCGACGGGCCGGACCGGGAGCAATCCACTGCCGGAGGCGGCGGCCGAGGGGGACGATCCCCGGGTGGAGGCGCTGTTCGCCGCGAGCCTCGGCGATCTCCGGGGGCTGCTGGTGCGAGGGCCGGGCGGTCCTGCTGACCTTCATCCCGCAGCCGGTGTGCCCTGGCGCTGCGGACCGCCCGCCGCCGAGGCGCTCTGGGCCGTACGGATGGCCCTTCCGCTCGGCACCCGGCTGGCCGCGGGCACACTGCGCGCGGTCGCCCGAGGCCAGTTCGCGGGAAAAGGACGGGACTTCGGACGGCTCCCCGGGCCGCTGCGGGACGCCGGCCCTTATCTGCCGCCGAGCTGTACCGGAGTGGAGGCGACGCTCGCCTTCCCCGTGGTCCTTGCCGAGGCCCACCGCTGGGGGCTTCCCGAGAGCGACCTGGCCGAGTTGCTGCCGGCCGCGGAGCGCTGTCTGCACTGGCTGCGCTCCGCCGTGGACGGTGGCGAGCTGTTGGGGGAGCCGGGCCCCGCCGGGCCGCAGCGTGTGGAGACCCAGGCCCACGCACACCGCGCGGCCCTGCTGGGAGCCGATCTGCTGGAGGTCTGCGGACGGCCGGGGGCCGACGGGTGGCGCGAGTGGGCGGGCGCGCTGCGGCTGCGGTTCGCGGAGACGTTCTGGATCGAGGACCGCGCGGGCGGCCGTCCGGCCGCGGCGCGTCTCCGCGACGGCCGGTTGCTTCCGTATCCGAGCGGCAGCTCCGCCCATCTCCTGGACACCGGTCTGCTCGGCGAGGGCAGAGCGGCCCCGGGACTGCTGGACCGGGCGCGGACCGAGCGGGTGGCCCGTGTGCTCGGCAGTCCCGCACTGGATTCCGGCTGGGGTCTGCGGGGCCTTGGCGCCCGGGAGCCGGGACACAATCCGTTCGGTCATCGCGCGGGTGCGGTGCGGATCCATGAGACGGCCGTCGCCGTCGCCGGTCTGGCGACGGCCGGACACGGGAAGGAAGCCGTGTCCCTGCTGCGCGGAGTGCTGGACGCGGCGGAGGCCTTCGGCCATCGGCTGCCGGAGATGTACGCGGGAGAGCAGCGCACCGCCGGAGGCGCGCCCGTGCCGCATCCCGCGGCGTGCCGTCCGGCCGCCGTGGCAGCTGCGGCGGGCATCCATCTGCTGACCGCACTTGTCGGTATCCGTCCTGACGCGCCCGGTGGCACGGTCGCGCTCCACCCGGTCCGCCCGGCCCCGCTCGGAGCGGTTCGGCTCAGCGGGCTGCGGGTCGCGGGTGAGCCCTTCTCCGTACGGGTCAGCCGGCTCGGGCTCGGGATGGTGGAGGAAGCGGCGAGCGGTCTCCAACTCGGCGGCGGCGACGGATGAGCCTCGGTGGAGCCGGGTGAGCATGCTCCGTCCGACCCGGACATGCCTTGGACATAGGACGGCCGGATGAGCGAAAGAAGTAATCAGTGGGCATGACCGAAGGAGTGTTTATCGTCAGGCAGACGACTATGATCGCGGCATGTCGCCCTACGACCCGTCGGCTTTTCCCGCTTTTGCCGTCACTGTCGACCTGGTCGTGCTCACCGTGCGGCGCCACGCGCTCTGCGCACTGGTCGTACGGCGCGGAGAGCCGCCGTTCCAGGGCCGGTGGGCGCTGCCCGGCGGCTTTGTCAGGGCCGACGAGGATCTCGCCGACGCGGCTGCACGGGAACTGTCCGAGGAGACCGGGCTCTGCGCCCACGATCCGAAGGCACCGGCGCCCGGGAACGGGGCCCATCTGGAGCAGCTCGCGACCTATGGGGATCCCAAACGGGATCCCCGGATGCGGGTGGTCAGCGTCGCCCATCTGGCGCTCTCGCCCGATCTTCCGGCCCCGCGCGCGGGCGGCGACGCCAACAGCGCGCGCTGGGCTCCCGTCGAGGCACTGCTCAACCAGGAGAGTGGTTTCGTCCGCGAGGACGGACAGCCCGCACAGCTCGCCTTCGACCATGGGCGGATCCTCGCGGACGGTGTGGAGCGGGCCCGTTCCAAGATCGAGTACTCCTCGCTCGCCACCGCGTTCTGCCCGTCCGAGTTCACCGTCGGCGAGCTGCGCCGGGTGTACGAGGCGGTGTGGGGCGTGGCGCTCGATCCGCGTAACTTCCATCGCAAGGTGACGGGGACGCCAGGATTCCTGGTCCCGTCGGGAGGCACGACCACCCGGCAGGGCGGCCGGCCCGCCCAGCTCTTCCGGGCAGGCGGGGCGACCGTACTCAACCCGCCGATGCTGCGTCCCGAGGTCTGAGGGAGTCAGAGACAGCGACGGAGACGGGACAGTGACGGCCTGACGGGCCGTCAGTCGTCCGGTCGACGGGACCTGGTGCCCGGACATAAGACACCCGGGCGGGCAGCCCTGCGCCACAAGTCGGACATATCGCGTTATCTTGCTGCGGTACTCACCCTGCCGCCGAGCGGTCTCACCCCGCGGGAGAAGCGATGCTCCAGGCCATCGGACTGACCAGCACCCCCCGTCGAGACCTCACCTCCGCCGTGGACGACCTGACCTTCGATGCCCGGCCCGGCTCCGTCACCGCGCTTCTCGGTGCCTCCGGCGCGGGCAAGACGACCGCGCTCAGACTGATGCTCGAACTCCAACCCGGCCGAGGAATCACCTACTTCCGCGGCCGTCCGCTCCATCGCATCGCCCATCCGGCACGAGAGATCGGCGTGCTTCTCGGCGATGTGCCAGGCCATCCCGGACGCACGGTCAGGGGCCAGCTCAGGATGCTCGGCGCCGCCGCGGGCGTCCCCGCCTCGCGCGCCGACGAACTCCTCGATGTCGTGGGTCTCCAAGGGCTGCGCGACGAACGTCTCGGCACGCTCTCGGTCGGTATGGAGCGCAGACTCGGGCTCGCCACCGCGCTGTTGGGCGACCCGCACACGCTGCTGCTCGACGCACCGTCCGGAGGACTCTCGCTTCGTGAGACCAGCTGGCTGTTCGGACTGCTCAGCGCGCACGCGGCCCAGGGCGGCACCGTTCTGTACACCACCGACGACCCGAAGGAGGCCGCCCGCACCGCCGATCACGTTGTCACCATCGACGACGGCCGCCTTGTCGCCGACCAGGACGGCGCCGCGTTCGCCCGTACCAGGCTGCGCCCGCGCGTCGCGGTCAGGACACCGCACGCCGCGCGTCTCGCCGATGTGCTGAGCCGTGAGGCCCGCGCGAGCAGACGCTCCGTCGAGGTGGTCACCGAGGCGGGCAGCCGGCTCACCGTCTTCGGCAGCACCTGCCCCGAGATCGGTGAGGCGGCCTTCCGGCACGGTATCCTCGTCCATCAGCTCGCCGACGAGTTCGGTGACACCGGCCCGGGGCCGGTTCCCCGGCTCGCACCGGTCCCGGCCGCCGTCTCCGTTCCGGTGCCTGGCCCCGGCTCAAATCCCGGCTCAGGCTCCGGTCCCGGCTCTTCTTTCCGCACCGTCTCCGTACCGGGCCCGGCCCGGGTCTTCACGCCACGGCAGGCACGGGCCGAGGCGGACACGACACCGACCGAGGCGGTGACCACCCCGCACACGGCGCCGCACGCCACGCCGCAGACCGCCCCGCATGCCACGCCGCACGTCGCTCCCGACGCCGAGACACACACCGGTCCGCACACCGAACTCCGGGCCGAGCCCGCGCCCGACGGTCTCGGCCCGCTGCCGCCGCCGCTGTCGGCGCGCCCGGTCCGCAGCCCGCTCAGACCGGTGCGCTACGAACTCCGCCGCATGCTCGGTGTTCCCAGCACCCATCTGATCGTGGCCGCCGTCCTTGTCGCGTCCACGGTTCTCGCCGTGACTCTCGCCCACAGCGGCAGGACCCCGCTGCCCGGTCTGCTCTCCGCCTGGCCGGGCCTTCTGCCGCTGCCGCCCGCCGCGCTCGGTGCCGGACTGCTCGGCGCCCTCTCGTTCGGCCACGAGTTCCGCTACCCCGCGCTCGCCGACGCGCGCGGCACCGTCCCCCGCCGTCTCGGGCTGCTGCTCGCCAAGTCCGTGGTGATGGCGGCCTCGGCCCTGCTGCTCACACTGCTGGCGGTGGTCGCCGACTTCGGAGTTCTGCGCCTTGTGTACGGCGCCGGTGCCGCGCCCGTACCGGACAACTGGTTGGTGCTCGGTACCGGCTGGGTCGGTCTCGCCGTCGGCTCCGCCTGGGCAGGGCTGCTCGCCGCCGGAGTCTTCCGGGCCGCGGTCGCCGGAGTGGCCGCCGTCATCGCCGTACCGACCCTGGTCGTGCCTCTGCTTCAGGTGGCGTTCTCCGGTCCGTCCGCGCGTTCGATGGCCGGACTCCCAGGCAGACTCCGTGAACTGGCGTGGCTTCAATGGCCGGGCCAGGTCGACCGCTGGCTGATGGTCGCGGTCAGACTCATGGCTCAACCGGTCGCGGCGGCGCTGACGTTGTCGCTTTCGGTCCTTCTCTGTGCATATCTGCTCACCGGCCTTCGCCGCAGGGCCCGTTGGCGACCGAGGAAAGACCGGAGTATGCCCTCCTGCCCACAAGTCCCCTGAGAAAGCCCGCTTCTTTCCGATAAGGCGTCAATCGAAGGGCGAGCGCCGATCACCCTTTCGTGTGCTTTTCAGCAAAGACCTCAAGGCTCATGGAAGCAACGCCGACAAAGGATGCGTGAGTACCCTTGCGCACACCATGATGACCGCCGCCCGTTCCGTCGACTCCGGCCTCGCCGACCCGGGTGAACTCGACCGCTACCCCTTCGCGGAGGCGCCCGGCGCCGACCGCGCGGCAGCCCCCGTCTGGGAGGGCGCCGACACCGATCTGGGCCGGGTGGGACGGCGTACGACGAGCAGCCGAGGCCGCGGACTGCACGGCCAACTCGTCCAGCAGCTCGGCCAGATGATCGTCTCCGGAGATCTGGGCGCCGACCGGCCACTCGTACCCGAGGAGATCGGTCAGCGCTTCGAGGTCTCCCGCACCGTGGTGCGGGAGTCGCTGCGCGTGCTGGAGGCCAAGGGCCTCGTGAGCGCCCGCCCCAATGTGGGTACCCGTGTCCGGCCGGTGAGCGACTGGAATCTGCTCGACCCCGACATCATCGAATGGCGGGCTTTCGGGCCGCAGCGTGACGACCAGCGCCGTGAGCTGACCGAGCTGCGCTGGACGATCGAGCCCCTCGCGGCACGTCTGGCGGCCGGCCACGGCCGGGCGGAGGTCCAGCAGCGGCTCACCGACATGGTGGAGATCATGGGCCATGCCCTCGCCCAGGGTGACTCGATCACCTTCGCGCGTGCGGACGCCGAATATCACTCCCTGCTGATCCAGCTCGCCGGCAACCGCATGCTGGAGCATCTCTCCGGCATCGTTTCCGCCGCCCTCCAGGTATCCGGCGGTCCGGTCACCGGGTGCGACCGCCCCACCGAGGCCTCGCTCGCCCACCACACCCGGATCGCCGACGCCCTCGCCACCGGCGACGCGCACGCCGCGGAATCGGCCATGCGTCAACTGCTCACCGTGCAGCCCGAGGTGGAGCGCGTCGTCCCCGCGCCGCGCGAGCACTGAGCGCCGCCGCAGCCAGGACGTACGGGGATGTACGCATCGTGTGTCGCCGGACCCGGAGGGTCCGGCGATGCGATTGTGGGGGCTTAGATCCCGCTTCTGGTCGCTTTGTCGCAAATGAGGTGTGACTCGGGCCACGTGGATTGGGCGTAACACTCCTCGAGGCAGGGCGATGACCTAAGAGGTGACAGCCGAGGAGGGAATACGACCGCCGTGCGTGGCGCTGTATTCACCCTCTGAGGTCCTAACCCGCGCCGTCGGCACATCCCCAGCCGACGGTCGTCGGCTCCGGCCCGATCCTGGGCGGGGCCGGAAGCCGTTTCCATCGTTCCGAGAGGTTGTTCGTGTCGGCCAGCACATCCCGTACGCTCCCGCCGGAGATCGCCGAGTCCGAGTCTGTGATGGCGCTCATCGAGCGGGGAAAGGCTGATGGGCAGATCGCCGGCGATGACGTGCGTCGGGCCTTCGAGGCCGACCAGATTCCGCCAACCCAGTGGAAGAATGTTCTGCGCAGCCTCAACCAGATCCTCGAGGAAGAGGGTGTGACGCTGATGGTCAGTGCCGCGGAGTCGCCGAAGCGCACCCGCAAGAGCGTCGCAGCGAAGAGCCCGGTCAAGCGCACCGCCACCAAGACTGTCGCGACCAAGACGGCCACGGCGAAGACTGTCGCGGCAGCCACCGCAGCTCCCGCGGTGGAGAGTGTCGACACGGCGGCCGACGAGGCCGTCGTACCCGCCAAGAAGACCGCCGCGAAGAAGACCGTGGCCAAAAAGGCGACGGTCAAGAAGACCGCCGCCAAGAAGACGACCGCCAAAAAGACCGTGGCGGGCAAGAAGGACGCCGACGAGGTCGCGGACGGCGAGGAGCCGACCGATGAGATCCAGGGCGGCAAGGTCGAGGAGGAGGAGACCGAGGGCGAGAACAAGGGCTTCGTACTCTCCGACGACGACGAGGACGACGCGCCGGCCCAGCAGGTCGCCGTCGCCGGTGCCACCGCCGACCCGGTCAAGGACTATCTGAAGCAGATCGGCAAGGTCCCGCTCCTCAACGCCGAGCAGGAGGTCGAACTCGCCAAGCGCATCGAGGCCGGACTCTTCGCCGAGGACAAGCTGGCCAACTCCGACAAGCTCGCGCCCAAGCTCAAGCGCGAGCTGGAGATCATCGCGGAGGACGGCCGGCGCGCCAAGAACCATCTGCTGGAGGCCAACCTCCGCCTCGTGGTTTCGCTGGCCAAGCGCTACACCGGCCGCGGCATGCTCTTCCTGGATCTGATCCAGGAGGGCAATCTCGGTCTGATCCGCGCGGTCGAGAAGTTCGACTACACCAAGGGCTACAAGTTCTCCACGTACGCCACCTGGTGGATCCGTCAGGCGATCACCCGCGCCATGGCCGACCAGGCCCGCACCATCCGTATCCCGGTGCACATGGTCGAGGTCATCAACAAGCTCGCGCGTGTCCAGCGCCAGATGCTCCAGGACCTGGGCCGTGAGCCCACGCCGGAGGAGCTGGCCAAGGAGCTCGACATGACCCCCGAGAAGGTCATCGAGGTCCAGAAGTACGGCCGTGAGCCGATCTCCCTGCACACTCCGCTGGGCGAGGACGGCGACAGCGAGTTCGGAGACCTCATCGAGGACTCCGAGGCGGTCGTCCCGGCCGACGCGGTCAGCTTCACACTGCTCCAGGAGCAGCTCCACTCGGTGCTCGACACGCTCTCCGAGCGTGAGGCGGGCGTGGTCTCCATGCGCTTCGGCCTCACGGACGGCCAGCCCAAGACGCTGGACGAGATCGGCAAGGTCTACGGCGTGACGCGGGAGCGTATTCGTCAGATCGAGTCCAAGACCATGTCGAAGCTGCGCCACCCGTCGCGTTCGCAGGTCCTGCGCGACTATCTCGACTAGGACCATCTCGATCAGGTCTCTTTCAGGGGCGCACTGAAGCGCGTTCGAAGGCCCGGATGCCACCACGGATCCGGGCCTTCGCCTCGTGCGCGGGGTGCGGGACGGGCACGGGAGGATGACTCTGGGTAGATAAGTCTTCACCGGAGAGTCAGGAGCCCGTATGCGTCATTCGCTTGCCCGAGTGCTGACGGGAGGAGTGGCCGCGATCGCGGCGGGGGTCCTGCCGCCGCTTCTCTCGCCGCCGCCCGCCGTCGCCGAGGG
>NZ_FMDK01000975.1 GCF_900091995.1 Streptomyces sp. MnatMP-M17 | reverse complement strand
GAGCCGATGTGCGAGTGGATGCCGGTCAGTTCGAGACCGTCGAGCGTGAGCGCCCTTCTGACGGCCTCGGCGGCCTGCCCGCCGGCCAGCGCGATACCGAACTTCTGGTCCTCGTGTGCGGTGGCGATGAACTCGTGCGTATGGGCCTCGACTCCCACGGTGACCCGGATCTGCACCCGCTGCCGGGTGCCCAGGCGCTGGGCGACATGCGCGACCTGGACGATCTCCTGGAAGGAGTCGAGGACGATACGGCCGACACCGGCCGAGACGGCGCGCTCGATCTCCTGGAGCGACTTGTTGTTGCCGTGGAAGGCGATGCGTTCGGCGGGCATTCCGGCGGCGAGCGCGGTGGCGAGTTCACCACCGGAGCACACGTCGAGATTGAGCCCTTCCTCGTGCAGCCAGCGGACCACGGCCCGGGAGAGGAACGCCTTGCCCGCGTAGAACACGTCCGCGTCCGCGCCGAAGGCATCGGACCAGGCGCGGCAGCGGGCGCGGAAGTCGGTCTCGTCGAGGATGTACGCCGGCGTGCCGAACTCCTCGGCCAGCCTGGTCACCTCGATACCGGCGACGGTGGCGACGCCGCCCTCGTTCCTGCGGACCGTACGCGACCAGACCTTCTCGTCCAGGACGTTCAGATCGGCGGCCGGGGCGGTGTAGTGGCCTTCGGGGAGTACATCCGCGTGACGTGGGCCTGCGGGGTGTGCGGAACGGCTCATCTCGTGGCTCTCTTGGCTCTCTCAGAGGTGTGCGTGTGCGGTGTGTCCGGGACGTGGGACATGCGTCGACGTGCGACATGTGTCACAGAGGTCAGAGGTGTTCTGGGGCATCGATGCCGAGCAGGGACAGGCCGCCGGCCAGCACGGCTCCGGCGGCTTCGGCGAGTGCGGTCCTGGAGCGGTGGGCGGCCGAGGGTTTCTCGTCGCCGAGCGGCAGCGGACGGCAGATCTCCTGGAAGCGCAGGAACGCCTCCGCGGTGTGTTCGAGATGGCGGGCGAGCCGGTCGGGCGCGCGCAGCCGGGCGGCGGCTTCGAGGACGGCGGGATGGTCGCCGAGGGCGGTGAACAGGGCGGAGGTGGCGGTGGCCTGCGCGGTGGGCTGCGTGGTGGCCTGCGCGGTGCCGTCACGGCCGAGGGATTCCGCGTCGGGGTCGGTGTACTGGCTCGGGATGCCGCTCGGGATGCCGAGGCGCTCCGCGTTGCGGACGAGCGCGCGGGCGCGCGCGTACGCGTACCGCACCCGGAACAGGGCGTTGCTCTCGCGCTGGACGAGCAGCTCCGGGCCCGTGTACGGACGGTCATGGGCGGCGGGCCGCAGCAGCGCCCAGTGCGCGGCGTCCTGGCCGAGCCGGGCGAAGAGGTCGTCGGGGCCGGTGCCGGAGTCGAGGCCCGCGGGTACGACCGCTAGGCGCTCCATGGCGCCCGGTACGACTGCCGCCTCGGCGCCCTGGCTGCGGAGCAGCCGTACGACGGTGCCGGTCCAGACGCGGGGGGGCGGGG
>NZ_FMDK01001151.1 GCF_900091995.1 Streptomyces sp. MnatMP-M17 | reverse complement strand
TGCCGTTTCCACCGGTACGCCCATGACCTCGCGGGCGTGGCGGGTGGGGACCATGCCCAGGTGCCAGGCCTGCCAGCCGTCGTCCAGGGATACGCCTCGGCGGAGCATGACCGTGTAGGCGTCCGCGCAGTCCTCCAGTTTGCCGTCGCGCAGCGCGTGGCGGGCGGCGGTCAGCTCCGTCAGCTCCTGTTCGGCCACCGCCGAGCCGACCTCGGTACCACCCGCCGAGGCGTACGGCAGGAGCGTGCAGCGCAGGAAGCGGGACCAGTCGGCGCCGCGTTCGTCGCCGTACGAGGCGAAGAGCGCCGTCGCCTCGTCGCAGAGCTGGAGCGCCTGGGCCGCGCGGTTGTTGCCCGCGTCGATGATGGCCAGTTCCACACAGGTCCACGCCTCGCCGTGGGCGACGCCGATACGGTGGAAGTCGGCGCGGGCGTCGACCAGGAGCTGACGGGCGAAGCCCGAGTTGCGGAGATTGCCGGTCTGGGCGGCGCGCTGGTCGCGGGTGACCCGGCCCGAGTGGTGCCGGGCGCAGGCCAGACCGTATACGTCCCGCATCCGCGAGAACATCGTGCGGGCGCGTTCCAGCTCCCGTACCGCCTCGTCGCGGCTGCCGTTCTCCTCCAGCGCCTGGCCCAGGTAGTAGAGCGTCCAGGCCTCGCCGCGCGCGTCCTCGTTCTCCCGGTGGCGGGCGAGCGCGTCACGGAGCCCGCCGACCGCCGGGCCTGGTTCGCCGTCGACCAGACGGGCCCGCGCGAGCTGAGTCAGCGCCCAGGCCTCGCCTCGGCCGTCGCGAGTCCTGCCGTACAGCTCCAGCGCCTCGCCCAGCTCTGCCTCCGCCCGTACCACATCACCCATGCGCAGACAGACCTGGCCGAGCTGGAAGTGCGACCAGGCCTCGCCGTGGACGGACTCGCTCTCGCGGTGCAGCACCAGCGCCGTGGAGAGCAGCGCGAGCGCCTCCGCGAGACCGCCGCGGTCGCGTTCGACCGCGGCGAGGGCGTGCAGTGTCCAGGCGCGGTCCGCCGCCAGTTCGTCGCCGGACTGGAGCGCCAGCGCCTCGCGCAGCTTCGCCGACGCCTCGGGCAGATTGCCCTGGTGGTGCAGGGTGATGCCCAGCGAGCAGAGCGCACGGGCCGCGCCCGCGTCGTGCTGCGCCTCCCGGTAGAGATCGACCACCGAGGTCAGGGTGGAGCGCGCCTTGTCCAGCTCGCCGAGCTGACGGGCCGCGATACCCGTGCGCCACTGGACCGAGCGTACGAGCAGCCCTTGGTCCACCGCCTGCGTCAGCTCGCTGATCTCGCCCAGCCGGTAGAGATCGCCGCGCAGCAGGCAGTAGTCGCAGAGTGCGCCGAGCAGATCGAGCACGGCCTGCTGGTCGACGCCCTCCGCCTGCCGCAGCGTGGCCGTGATGAAGCTGGACTCCTCGTCCAGCCAGCGCAGCGCCGCGTCCAGGGAGGAGAAGCCGTGCGCGCCCGCCGCGGTCTTGAAGAGGTCCGCGCGCGTCGATGTCTTGCCGTCGACCAGCCGGATCACGGAGTCGGCCAGCTCCGCGTAGTTGCGGATGAGGCGCTCCTGCGCGGCGGTACGGTCGGCCTCCTGCTCCTCCTCCCGTAGCCGCGCCTGCGCGAAGGTCCGTACGGCGTCGTGCAGCCGGTAGCGGCCGGACCGTACCGGATCGATCAGACCGGCCCGGGACAGTGTGGTCAGCAACTGCGCCGCGGCCTGCTCGTCCGCGCGGCCGTCGGTGTGCTCGTTCGTGCGCTCGTCCGTCGCCAGCAGCGCCGCCGCGGCGGCGGCGCCCAGGGACGCGCGGCCGGCCAGCG
>NZ_FMDK01000755.1 GCF_900091995.1 Streptomyces sp. MnatMP-M17 | reverse complement strand
AGCGCCCGCCGCGGCAGCGGCTGATGTCACTGCGGGCACGCGAGCCCAGCAAGATCCAAAAGAAAGACCCTAGGACTGTGTCCGTCGTGGGGATAACGGGACAGCCCTTTAGGACGCGTCTGAGCGCTGTCCAGGCACGTCATGCGTTTGCGTGGTCGTGAAATCGACAGACGTAGTGCCGGGTGAATGCGCAGAGACAGCGGTGTGCCCGGGACGAGGTACGGGCACCCTGCCGTGACCGGCACGGCCGCGGGCACCCCGGCCGGCGGAGTTGCGCCGGCCGCGTGCGGGCCGAAGCATGGGGAGCGGGGAACGACGTGCGAGGAGGGATATGACCTTCCGTGTGCCACCGGCTCGCAGCCGACAGACCACTTCCGTACGGTCGGCATGACCGGCGACGGCCGGCCGCCGCGCTGTCTGGTCACCGGTGCCACCGGATACATCGGCAGCAGACTGGCGCCGGAGTTGCTGGCGGCCGGGCATTCGGTGCGCTGCCTGGCCCGCTCCCCGGACAAGCTGCGTGATCACCCGTGGGCCCGGCAGACGGAGACTGTGCGCGGGGACGCGACGGACGAGGTGTCCGTGCGCGCGGCGATGGAGGGTATGGATGTCGCGTACTACCTCGTGCACGCGCTGGGCACCGGACGCGATTTCGAGGAGACGGACAGACGGGCGGCCAGGATCTTCGGCGAGCAGGCGCGTGCCGCGGGCGTA
This sequence comes from Streptomyces sp. MnatMP-M17, assembly GCF_900091995.1. GTDB lineage: Bacteria > Actinomycetota > Actinomycetes > Streptomycetales > Streptomycetaceae > Streptomyces. Next base: position 1,659 of record NZ_FMDK01000755.1, on the reverse strand, counting down.
CGGCGGATCGTCTACCTCGGCGGTCTGAGCCCTCCGGGGGTGCCCGAGCGCGAGTTGTCGCCCCATCTGCGTTCCCGCGCCGAAGTGGGACACATCCTTCTCGCCTCTGGGGTGCCCACCGCGGTGCTGCGGGCAGCCGTGATCATCGGGTCGGGTTCGGCCTCGTTCGAGATGCTGCGTTACCTCACCGAACGGCTGCCCGTGATGGTGACCCCGAGCTGGGTACGTACCCGTACGCAGCCGATCGCCGTCCGTGACGTACTCCGTCTGCTCGTGGGGTGCGCCGGGCTTCCGTACGGCGTGAGCCGCGCCTTCGACATCGGCGGACCGGACGTCGTCACCTACGAGGACATGATGCGGCGGTATGCGGAGGCGGCGGGCCTCTCACGGCGGGTGATTCTCCCCGTTCCGCTGCTTACTCCCCGGTTGTCCAGCCTGTGGGTCGGTCTTGTCACACCTGTGCCGGGGGCGATCGCACGGCCGCTGGTCGAGTCGCTGAGGCACACGGTGGTCTGCACGGAGCGGGACATCGTGCGCTACGTCCAGGAGCCGCCGGAGGGACCCGTGGGTCTGGACCGCGCGATCCGGCTGGCCCTCCAGCGCGTCCGGGGCGCGGACGTGGCCACCCGCTGGTCCTCCGCGGCCACCCCGCGCGCCCCAAGCGATCCGCTGCCGACCGATCCCGACTGGGCCGGCGGCAGCCTCTACACGGATCAGCGTGAGCGCACGGTCGCCGCGTCGCCGCAGGCTCTGTGGCGCGTGGTGGAGGGCATCGGCGGTGAGAACGGCTGGTACTCCTCGCCGCTGGCCTGGTCCCTGAGGGGGTGGCTGGACACGTTGGCGGGTGGTGTCGGCCTGCACAGGGGCCGCCGAGACGCGACCCGGCTGAGGGTCGGGGACAGCCTGGACTTCTGGCGTGTGGAGGAGATCGAGCCGGGACGGCTGCTCCGGCTCAGAGCCGAGATGCGGCTGCCGGGCCTCGCCTGGCTGGAGATGACCGTGGACCGGGATCAGCAGGGGCGGACGGTGTACGGGCAGCGTGCCCTGTTCCATCCGCACGGCCTCGCCGGACACGCCTACTGGTGGGGTGTCGCCCCGTTCCACGCGGCGGTTTTCGGCGGTATGGCCCGTAACATCGCGGCCGCGGCCGCGTCAGCCGCGGCGGAGTCAGTCGCAGCGGGGTCCGCTGCGGTGGATTCCGCGGCTGCCGGGTCCGGCCGGGCCGAGTCGGCGGCTGACGGGTCTCCGACTGACGGGTCTCCGACTGACGCGTCTCCGGCTGACGGGTCTCCGGCTGGCGGGTCCGGTCCGGCCGGGTCCGCCCCGACTGGTGGGCGCTGAGGGGAGCAGGCCATGCGTGTCTCGGTCGCCTTGTTCACCGCGGACCTGCGGGTCCACGACAATCCGGTCCTGCGGGCCGCCCTGCGGGAAGCGGAACGCGTGGTACCGCTCTTCGTCGTCGACACCGGGATCAGCCGAACGGGGTTCGCCGTGCCCAACCGAGCGGCCTTCCTCGCCGACAGCCTGGCCGGCCTCGACACGGCGCTCCGTGCCCGGGGCGGCCGTCTGGTGGTGCGTACCGGTGACGTGGTCGAGGAGACCTGCCGGGTGGCGGCGGAGACCGGGGCCGGCACGGTCCATGTCGCGGGCGGGGCGAGC
>NZ_FMDK01000753.1 GCF_900091995.1 Streptomyces sp. MnatMP-M17 | reverse complement strand
CTTTGAAGCCGGGGGAGCAGCGGCTGCCGCCGGTGGTGATGGCCTCGCCGCCGGCGATGAGCTTGTTGAACTTGCCGGGGGTGTGCTTGATCGTGACCGCGGTGTCACCCACGGAGTTCTTGATCTCGGCTATCTCCGTGGCCGAGACCGTGCTGTCGACGGTGACGACGACCTTGCCGGAGGCCTTGTCCGTGTACCAGGCCGTACCGGCGATGTCGGCGCCGCGGATGGCGGTGCTGGCGTCGGCGAGCTGGGCCGCGGTGGCCTTGGCGGGGGCCGGCTCGGGCGCCGCGATGGCAGTCGGGGCCGCAAGCGCGACAGCGGTCACCAGACCTGAGGCGACGGCGAGGAGCCGTACGCGTCCGGATACCGCGCCGAGGGGGGAAAAGCGCTTGATGGTCACAACATCCTCCATAGGTGGGGGAAACTCGCGGTCCGTTGGGTAAGCGGGCCGCTGTGGTGCGACCGTCCACCGCCATTCGGTTTTGGCCGTGAACCTGTCAATCGCACGACTGAATCGTTGACTCCGTTTGGACTTTGAGCAAGGCCCACTTCTGGACCGACGGGCGAAGAACGGCTGCCGCGACCGGACGCGCGTCTGGAGCGGGCCTGAAGTCCGGCTACGCGAAGGCGTGTTGGCGAGGTCCGCCGACCGGCCGTGTCACCCGTCAGTTAATTGCTGCAAAGCCCGTGCTGACGGGAGTGTGGCCGGTGAATGACCGTCAGAACGCACGGTCAGCATGAGAATCGGCTGAGAGCGCCATTCGGCCACATGGCCAGGTCGTCACAATCACACATGCTTCACCGTGGGTGGTGGATGTATGACGCAGCGGGTTCGGAAAGTGCGGTATGTGATGGCCGGAAGGTGTCGGAGCGGCGGAAGTTCTACCCGCGTCCCGGAGGTCGGCTCGCCCGTTTGTGCGGCGTACTCCCCAAATGTGCTCGTGTTGATCATGGCCGAATATGAGCGGAGGCCGGGCGTCCGGAGGTGGAACAGCGCGGCGTGGCACTTGGATTCGACCGATGGGGCGGTCTTGCGGGACGTCAGTGACGTGTGCTCCGGATGGGCCGGCGGATGAGGCCTCCCACCGCGTTGCATCCGGCAATCCCGTTCCGGCTCACGGAAACATACCGACTGGTCGGGCTGGTGGGTAGAGGGTCGTGGCGGAGGGACCGTACGGGTGAGACCTCCGGGTGCCGGGCCCGCGCCCGGGGTACTCGGGTAGCAGCAGCCTTGCGTGAGCAGCCCGCCCGACCGCCTCGTCCGACGATCCGGCCCTACGACCTCGCCGTACGACTTCGCCCTACGACCTCGAACGAGGAGTCCGCCATGAGCAGCGAACTGAAGATCCTCATCGCCGTGGCCGTCCTCCTGGTCGCGCTGACTCTGGGCATCGCGATCGCCCTGGTCGTCCGGCTCGTACGGGCCCGTCGCGCCCTGCGCCGGGCCGGCCTGCCGGTCGAGAACGGCTGGGTGTTCTGGGCGGCGGTCGGCTATCTGCTGCTCCCGGTCGATCTGCTGCCCGATCCGGTCCTCGTCGACGACATCGGCGTGCTGCTGCTGGCGCTGCGCTCGTTGCGCCCGCGGACGACGGAACTCCGCTCAAGGACCACTCGGTAACGATCACATCCACCGGTACCGCTACCTCGGCCGATGACGGCCCGGGCTGACCCATCCGGTGCGGTCAAGGGATGATCGCACCGGCACCATGGCAGTCGGCCCAGCGCCCTCCTATCCCGGCACGAGAGGTATCAGTGACTCAGCACGCGTTCCCGGACGGCAGCGGCACCCGTAGCGATGACACCAGCGGCACCGGCGCCCGCACCGGCACCCGCGCCCGCACCCGCATCGGCGGCGGCGACCGCGACTGGTGGCGGGAGTCCGTCGTCTACCAGGTCTACGTCCCGAGCTTCGCCGACTCCGACGGCGACGGAATGGGCGACCTCCGCGGGATCACCGACCGGCTCGGTCATGTGGCGGAGCTCGGCGCGGACGCCGTCTGGCTCACGCCGTTCTACCGCTCCCCGCTGGCCGACGGCGGCTATGACGTCGCCGACTACCGGGAGGTCGATCCGCGCCACGGCACTCTGGACGACTTCCGCGCGCTGCTCGGCCGGGCCAGGTCGCTCGGTCTCCGTACCATCGTCGACATCGTGCCCAACCACTGCTCCGACCAGCACCCGTGGTTCACCGAGGCCCTCGCGTCGCCGCCCGGCTCCGCCGCGCGCGACCGTTTCATCTTCCGGGACGGAACCGGTCCCGACGGCGCGGAGCCGCCCGCCGACTGGCAGTCCAAGTTCGGCGGCGCGGCCTGGACACGGGTTCCGGACGGCCAGTGGTACATGCATATCTTCGCTGCCGCACAGCCCGATCTGAACTGGGAGAATCCCGAGGTCGCCGCCGAGTTCGAAGCCATCCTGCGGTTCTGGCTCGATCTGGGCGTCGACGGCTTCCGTATCGATGTGGCGCACGGGCTGCGCAAGGACCTCGTCCCGCCGCTGCGCAACACCCACGGCGGTGACTCGGCGTCCCTCAACTCCCCGCCCAGCGGCGAGAACCACCCGTTCTGGGACCGTGACGAGGTCCATGAGATCTACCGTCAGTGGCGGAAGATCACCGACTCCTACGCGCCGCCACGGATCATGGTCGCCGAGGCAGGCGTCAGCGCCGCCAGACTGCCGCTCTACACCCGGCCCGACGAACTCCACCAGGCCTTCAACTTCTTCTATCTGCGCTGTCCGTGGAACGCGGGCTCGTTCCGTGAGGTGATCGACACCTCGCTCACCGGCGCGGCGGCCAACGGAGCCCTGCCGACCTGGGTGCTGTCCAACCATGATGTGGTGCGCCACCGCACCCGGTACGGCGTGCCCGAGGGCACCGATCTCCGCGGCTGGCTGATGACCGGCGGCCGGGAGCCCGCGCCCGACGAGAACCGTGGCCGCAGGCGGGCCAGGGCCGCCGCGCTGCTGACGCTGGCGCTGCCCGGTACGACGTATCTCTACCAGGGCGAGGAACTGGGCCTGCCCGAGGTGGCCGATCTGCCCGCGGACGCGCTGCGCGATCCGATGTGGGAGCGGACGGGACACGCCGTGAAGGGCCGCGACGGCTGCCGGGTGCCGCTGCCGTGGACCAGGACGGGATCGTCGTACGGCTTCGGGCCCGGCGGCAGCTGGCTGCCTCAGCCCGAGGGATGGGGCGAGCGCTCGGTCGAGGCCCAGACCGGCGCTCCGGGCTCCTTTCTGGAGCTGTACCGTACGGCGCTGCGCCTGCGCCGCCGCCACCTCGGGGACGAGAGCTTCGTGTGGCTGCAGTCGGCGCCGGGCGAACTGGCCTTCCGCAAGGGCGGAAGCGCGGGCGGTGATGAGAGCGGGAACACGGGCCTGGAGTGCCGTGTCAATCTCTCCGACGAGCCGCTGCCGCTGCCGGCCGGCTCCGAACTGCTGCTCGCCAGCGACGAGTTGGCCGGTGACGGGACGACCGGCCGACTGCTGCCACCGGATACGGCGGTCTGGCTGAGCGCGAGCGCCGTAGCGGGCTGACGAGACGGCCGGGGCCGCCGGCCAGGGGCCGCCCGTACCTCGTACGAGCGGCCCGTTCGCCGTGGTGTGTCAGCCGGTGATGATCGCCGGATCGCTCACACCGGGCGTGCCGTTCTCGACATGTCCGGCCAGTCGGCGCAGGAAGCCCTTGTCCTTGTCGGACACCACCGTCAGGTCGTACCAGCGCTTGGTGCCGTCCAGCTCCACCGGGTGTACGACACGTCCGCCCGCCGGCACCTTGACGGTCACGCTCTTGCCGCCGTACGCGTTGGTGATCGTCAGACGACGGTCGGTTTTGCTCGCGTTCGTCAGTGTCAGCACCACACGCGCGGCGCCGGAGTCCTTGCCCGAGCTCCTGTGTCCATGGGCCTCGTGGGCCTCATGGCGGGCGGTCACTTCCGGGCCCGCGGTGGTGCCGGAGCCCTGGAACGTACGGAGAAAGCCGTTGGGCCCGAACACCGACAGGTCGTACGCACCGTTCGAATACGCCGTGTTCCATGTGTCGGAGAGCTGCTGCCCGGCGCCGGTGGTGTAGGTCCACGGGCCGTCGGTACGGTTCGCCGATGTCACGGTGAAGGACGCGCCCGCCGAGGCGCCACCGCTGAAGGTGAGCGTGAAACGCCCGGTCGACGGGGTCGAGGCGCCGTCCACGAACGGCGCGTACGGCAGCGGGCGCGTGGGCCTTGAGCCCTTCTCCTGCTTGGGCAGGACGGCGCGGTCGGGCGGCACCGGCCGGTAGCTCGGGTGCCGCTCGTGGTCCGTCGGCTCGTACGCGTCGGTGTCCGGCAGGGAGGCGGGCCTCGTGTCCTTGAGGCCGAAGTCGAAGGCGGAGGTCAGATCACCGCAAATGGCACGCCGCCAGGGCGAGATATTCGGCTCGCGCACGCCGAAACGGCGCTCCATGAACCGGAGGATCGAGGTGTGGTCGAAGACCTCCGAGCAGACATAACCGCCGGTGCTCCAGGGCGAGACGACCAGCATGGGCACCCGCTGGCCCAGACCGTACGGCCCGGCGGCATGGCGGCTGTCGCCCGGGAAGTGGTCGAGCGCGGTGTCGACGGTGGAGGCGCCCTGCGCGGCGGAGGCCGGCGGATAGGGCGGTACGACATGGTCGAAGTAGCCGTCGTTCTCGTCGTAGGTGATGAAGAGTGCTGTCCTGCTCCACACCTCGGGGTTGGAGGTGAGCGCGTCCAGCACCTGCGAGATGTACCAGGCGCCGTAGTTCGCGGGCCAGTTGGGGTGCTCGGAGAAGGCCTCGGGCGCGGCGATCCAGGAGATTCGCGGCAGCTTCCCGGCCTTCACATCGGACTTGAGGATGTCGAAGAAGCCGTCTCCGTTCTTCGCGTCCGTGCCCGTACGCGCCTTCTCGTACAGCGCGTCGCCGGGCTTGGCGTTGCGGTAGTTGTTGAAGTAGAGGAGCGAGTTGTCGCCGTAGTTGCCGCGGTAGGCGTCGTCTATCCAGCCCCAGCCACCGGCGGCGTCGAGCCCGTCGCCCGTGTCCTGGTAGATCTTCCAGGAGACACCGGCCTCTTCGAGCCGCTCGGGATAGGTTGTCCAGCCGTATCCCAGCTCGTCGTTGCCGAGGACGGGCCCGCCGCCCTTGCCGTCATTGCCTGTGTGGCCGGTCCACATGTAGTAGCGGTTGGGATCGGTGGCCCCGATGAACGAGCAGTGGTACGCGTCGCACACGGTGAAGGCGTCGGCGAGCGCGTAGTGGAACGGAATGTCCGCACGCTTCAGATACGCCATCGTCCCCGGGGACTTGGCCGGGATCCACTGGTCGTAACGGCCCTGGTTCCACGCCTGGTGACCGCCCGCCCAGTCGTGGTCGAGCCCGGCGATGAACTGCATACCGAGATCCTCGGCGTCCGGATGGTACGGCAGGATGTCCTTCGTGCCGTCCGACTGATGCCAGACCGACCGCCCGCCGACCGGTGTCACCGGCCGCGGGTCGCCGAATCCGCGTACGCCCTTGAGCGAACCGAAGTAGTGGTCGAAGGAACGGTTCTCCTGCATCAGTACGACGATGTGGTCGACATCCTGGATGGTGCCGGACCGCCGCCCGGCCGGAATGGCGGCGGCGCGGGCGATGCTCTCGGACAGTGCGGAGAAGCCTGCGGTCGCGCCGGCGATCTGAAGGAACCGGCGCCGGTTGAGTTCGGGCATGAGTGTGGGGACCCTGTCTCTTCGGAGATATACGGAACGGAGCGTGCGGAAGGAAGCGGAAGGAGGCTCTCAAGGTCATCCATCAAGGAGGAATGCCCGGTATCGCCGACCCGACGCCACGCGGTACACGACACGAACAGCGGCCCCGGCGAAAAACGCTTGGCACGGTCGTGTGCGCCAGGGCCAAGCGTTGTCCCGTAAGTGATCGTCGCAGGTGAGTCGTCGGCGCCCGGCACGCCCCGCCCCGAACGCCCACGCCCCACGCACCTGAACGGCCGAGGCCCCCGGCAGGCGGCCCGCTCGGGAGAAGGGGGGGCCGGCCGCCCCACCGCCGGCCGCCCGGGCGCGGTACGCCGTAGCCCCGGGGGCGGTGAGGCCGGTGCGCGGGCGACCGAACGGCGTGCACTGGGGGATCAGGCAAGGATCCGCCAGTTTTGTTCAGCGTTTTCTCCCTCCGGGCTGATTGAATTTTGGTCGTCAACCGCATTCCTCCAGGGGAGAACGCCGGGGCCCTGAGTAGTCGAGGGTTTGACCTGCCGCTGTTCGGGAATGGTCTGCCGTTTGCCGCTCGGAAATGCGCTCGGAGAACATGGGGCAAGTGTCATGATTTTTCGCATCGCCTTATGCACAGCCGCCGTAGCCATTCCCCCGTCGTCGGGCGTCGGGAGGAGGCGATGAGAGCCACCGCGTCTCTCTTCGACCGCGAGCAGGAACTGCGGCGTATCGGCGAGGGGTTGGCGTCCGCCGCCGCCGGCTCCGGCAGCTTCCTGGTGGTCTCCGGTGAGTCCGGCATGGGCCGCAGCGCGTTGGCCGACGCGGCTGCGGACGACGCCGAACGGCGCGGCCTGCTGGTCCTGCGGGTCCGCGGCAGCCACAGCGAGCGGGGCCTGCCCTTCGGGCTGACGCGACGTCTGTTCCTCGCCGCGCTGAACCGGCTCGGCGACGAGGCGAAGGCCCGCATCCTCGCCGACGTCCCTACGGCGGCGGCTCTGCTCTGCCCCGCGGCGCGGGATATCCCCCCGCCGCCCGCCGGCCTGCTGCGGGACCTGGACGCCCTCCACATGCTGCTGAGCGCGGCGATCCCGCACTGTCCCGGACAGGCGGCTCTCATCGCGGTGGACGACGTGCAGTGGGCGGACGAGCCGTCGCTGCGCTGGCTGACCACGCTCGCCGAGCGGGCTGGCTCGCTGCCCGTGATGCTCCTGGCGACCCGGTGCCTCGGAGCCGAGGGCGACACCCCTGAGCTGCTGGAGGAGTTGCTGTTCACCTGCTCCGACGACCTCCGGCTGACCCCGCTGAGCGGTGCCGGCGTCGCCGCGTGGCTCGCCGGGGCGCTGTCCGAGCGGCCCTGTGACTCCTTCGTGGCGGCCTGCGAGGCCGAGACCCGGGGCAATCCGCTGCTCCTGTCGGTGCTCGCCGCGCACCTCGGCCGGACGCGGCCGGTGCCAGACCCGGAGACGGTCGGGCTGCTGCCGGACGCCACCGCGGAAGTGGTCACCCGCTGGGCGCGGGTCGGTCTGCGCCGTACGTCCGCCGACGCCCCGGCGGTGCTGCGGGCGGTCGCCCTGCTGGACGGCGGCGCGACGCCCGAC
>NZ_FMDK01001012.1 GCF_900091995.1 Streptomyces sp. MnatMP-M17 | reverse complement strand
CTAGTACTCCAGCAGCGGTTCGTGTCCTGAGCTGGTGATTGTCGTTGTCCTGGTATGAAGGGGATGGCTGAAGTCGCTTGGTGGGCCGATGAGTTGGAGTCGGTGTTCGGGCGGGTTGCGGGCAGGTTCGGGCGGGCGGATCTGCGGTGGCGGATGCGGGACTATGTCCGGGGCCTGCTGGGGCAGGCGGCACGCAAGAACGGCTGGCAGCTCGCGGAGTGGGCAGGTCACCACACTCCCGACGGTTTCCAGCGGCTTTTGAACAGCAGTGTCTGGGACGCGGACGCCCTACGCGACGACGTCCGTGCATACGTTGCTGAACGACTCGGACCGGACGGCGTACTGATCATCGACGACACCGGGTTCATCAAGAAGGGCACCACGTCGGCGGGGGTCGGCCGGCAGTACACCGGCACCTCGGGAAAGATTGACAACTGCCAGATCGGAGTGTTCGCCGCCTACGCCACCCGCTCGGGCCGGGCCCTGGTCGACCGCGAGCTCTACCTGCCCAAGGCATGGACATCCGACCGGGACCGCTGCCGGGGCGCGAAGATCCCTGACGGGCGAGGGTTTGCCACCAAGGGTGAACTGGCCCGGGACATCGTCCGCCGCTGCATCGCCGCTGGCCTGCCCGCCGCCTGGGTCACCGCGGATGAGGCTTACGGACAGGACTGGCACTTCCGTCGTCTGCTCGAACAACTCGACGTCGGATACGTGGTGGCGGTGCCCAAGTCCCAGCAGATCAAGTCCCTGGCCGGCATCTGGCGCATCGACCAGCTCATCAAAGAAGCACCTGTTGATGCCTGGCAGCGGCTGTCCTGCGGCCACGGGGCGAAGGGCCCGCGCGTCTACGACTGGGCCGCGGCCAGGCTGCCCGCCAACCCTGTCTTCGATGCCGATCCGCCCACCCGTCACCGCTGGGTGATGGCCCGCCGCAGCCTGTCCGACCCCGGCCAGATCGCCTACTACCTCGCCTACGCGCCCGTCGGGATCGAGATCGCCGAGCTGGTCAGGATCGCCGGCTCCCGCTGGGCGGTCGAGGAGTGCTTCCAGGCCGCGAAGAACGAGTGCGGCCTCGATCAGTACGAAGTCCGCCGTTACATCGGCTGGTACCGGCACATCACCCTGGCCATGCTCGCCCACGCCGTCCTGGCCGCACTCGCAGCCCAGGCCACCACCGACGCCGCAAAGGGGGCTGCAGAAACGGATCGGCCCTCGTCCCGCTCACCGTGGCAGAGATCCGGCGACTCCTGGACGCTCTCCTGCCCCACCCACGAACCGACCGCGATCCCGTCACCCACACACTGAAATGGTCGGCCTGGAGAAGACACCGCCAAGCCGTCGCCCGCCACTGCCACTACCGAAAACGCAGCTCAAGACACGAACCGCTGCTGGAGTACTAG
>NZ_FMDK01000745.1 GCF_900091995.1 Streptomyces sp. MnatMP-M17 | reverse complement strand
ATACCGCCCGCCGCGCCCGCACCCGGCGAGAGCGCGAGCTCGGCGGCGCGGGAGCCGATAGCCGTCTCCAGGACGGCGGAGTAGTGGGCGAGTGCCGCGTCGAGTGTGGCCACATCCTCCGGGCTCGCGCCCTTCTGCGGACCGTAGACGGCCGGCGCGCCCTTGGGTCCGGTCAGAGGATTGTCGACATCGCTGGCGAGGACGATCTCCGTCGTACCGAGACGGCCGTCCAGACCGGACAGATCGGCGGTGACGAGATCCCGCAGACCGCCGCCGCCCGGCCCGACCGGCTGTCCGTCCGCGTCCAGGAAACGCGCGCCGAGCGCGGCGAGCATTCCCGCGCCGCCGTCGGTGGTGGCGCTGCCGCCGACTCCGAAGACGATGCTCCGGGCGCCCGCGTCGAGCGCGGCGCGCAGCAGTTCACCGGATCCGTAGGTCGTCGCCGTCAGCGGTGCGAAGACTCCCGCCGGGAGATGCTGGAGGCCGGACGCCTCCGCCATCTCGATCACGGCCATGCCGTCCCGCAGGGCATAGGCGGCGGTCAGCTCCTCGCCGAGCGGTCCGGTGACGCGTACCTCGCACCGTTCGAAACCGGCCGCCACGGCCGCCGCGACCGTACCGTCGCCGCCGTCCGCGACGGGCAGGGTCTCGACCGCCACCTCGGGAGCGACCTGGTGCAGCCCGGCCGTCACCCGCTCCGCGACCTGCACCGCTGTGAGCGAGCCCTTGAACTTGTCCGCCGCGATCAGTACGCGGGCGACCTCGGTTACTGCTCCGTCCGTCACTTCGAATCCTCTGCTCTCGAACAGGCAGTCGCGCCGCCCCGACCTTATCCGCCCGCCGTCGGTCTGCCCATGCCTGCCGTCGCAGGCCTTGCTCCGCACTCCGCAGGCGGACGGCGCCATTTGGCGGACGGCACCATTTGTCAGACAGGGCCCTTAGGCTTCCCGTGTGACGGATACCGATACCGAATACGCCGCGTACATCGCAGGCCTCCCCCGAGTCCTCGCCGGCGCCGCCATGTTGTTCAGGGACGGCGAGGGCCGTGTACTGATCGTCGAGCCCAACTATCGGGAGGGCTGGGCGCTCCCCGGCGGAACGGTCGAGTCCGACGACGGCGAGACGCCGCGCTCGGGCGCCCGGCGCGAGACGCTCGAAGAGATCGGGCTGGACATCGAGCCCGGACGGCTGCTGGCCGTGGACTGGGTGCCGGGCAAGGCCCGCCCGCCGATCGCGGTCTATCTCTACGACGGCGGAGTGCTGGACGAGGAGCAGCTCGCGGCCATCCGCGTCCAGGAGGAGGAGCTGCTGTCGTGGCGGCTGCTCGACCGCGAGGAGATCCCGGCGTATCTGCTGGGCTCGCTCGGGCTGCGGGTACAGGCGGCACTCGACGTGGTGGAGTCGGGCGCGGGCACGGTGGAACTGGAGAACGGCCGTCGGCCGTAGAACGCCTCCACCGGTCGCGGAGTTGACCGACGGTCCCGCCGACGAGGTGCACAAGGCGAGGTGCGCAAACAGTTCGCCGCCCGCCGTCTCCGCTGCGTACGCTCGCACCATGACTCTCGTCGCGCTCCTCAGCGGCGCCGGTATCTCCACGGACTCCGGCATACCCGACTACCGCGGTCCGAACGGACTGTGGCGACGCGATCCCGGGGCCGAGAAGCTGGTCACGTACGACGTGTATATGACGGATCCGGAGATCCGGCGCCGGTCCTGGCGGATGCGGAGCGACAGTCCCACGCTGCGTGCCGAACCCAATGCCGCCCATCGCGCGGTGGCGGAGCTGAGCCGGTCGGGGACGGCGGTCCGGGTGATCACGCAGAATGTCGACGGACTGCATCAGCTTGCCGGGATGCCGGCCCGCAAGGTGCTCGAACTGCACGGCACCGCACGGGAGATCGTCTGCACCGGGTGCCGGGTCCGGTCCTCGATGAAGGAGGCGCTGGGCCGGGTCGCGGCGGGCGAGGAGGATCCGCGCTGCCTGGCGTGCGGCGGGATCCTCAAGTCGGCGACGGTGATGTTCGGCGAGCGGCTCGACCCGGAGGTGCTGGCGCAGGCAATGGCGATCGCCAAGGCATGCGAGGTGTTCATCGTGGTCGGTACGACTCTCCAGGTACAGCCGGCCGCCTCGCTGGCGGGAATCGCCGCCGACCACGGCGCGCGGCTCATCGTGGTGAACGCGGAGCCGACGCCGTACGACGACCGCGCGGACGAGATCATCCGCGAGCCGATCGGCACGGCGCTGCCCGCGCTGCTGACGCGCTACCGCACAGACTGATACGCGAGCCAGGGCATCCGGCGCATCCGGCGCGTCAGAAGAGCGTGGCGGGGGCCGGCACGTCGGCCGACGCGCCTTCGAAGGCCAGCAGTCGCTGCTTGCGGTCGAGCCCGCCGCCGTAGCCGGTGAGACTGCCGGTGGAACCGATCACCCGGTGGCAGGGCACGATGATGCCGATCGGGTTCTTGCCGTTGGCCAGTCCCACCGCGCGCGAGGCGCCCGGCCTGCCGAGGCTCCCGGCCAGTTCGCCGTACGAACGCGTCTCGCCGTACGGGATCTTCCGGAGCTGCTCCCAGACGCCGCGCTGGAACGGAGTGCCGTCGAGCCGCAGCGGCAGATCGAACTCCGTCAGCTCTCCCTCGAAGTACGCGTCGAGCTGGCGCACCACCTCGGTGAAGGGCCGGGTATCCGGCTCACCGAAGTTCTCCTCCGGCGGGCGATGGCGCTGCCCGACCATATAGAGGCCCTTCAGGACGTCGTCGGCCGCGACGAGTGTGAGTGGTCCGTAGGGACTGTCGATCACGGTGTGCACGGTGTGCTGCTGTCCGGTCATGAGGGAACTTCCTGGTGTGCTGGGTCGAACGTACTGAGGCGAACGTACTCAGAGGCGAACGTACTCAGAGGCGAACGTACTTATACGGGAAGGCGGTTGATGGCATGGTCGTCCGTCGCCCACAGATACTGCACGGCGTACGCGCGCCACGGTCGCCAGGCCGCGGCGCGCCGCGTGAGCGCGGCGGGAGTGGACGGCAGGCCGAGCCTCCCGGCGGCCCGGCGGAC
>NZ_FMDK01000740.1 GCF_900091995.1 Streptomyces sp. MnatMP-M17 | reverse complement strand
GGCGGAGGAAGAGGGAGCGGCAGGGAAAGGGCAGGGCGAGAGGGCGGGAGAGCGGCGCGGACAGCGGGAGGAAGGAACGGATCACACGAGTCATGCGAGTCATGCGAGTCGTGGGAGTCGTGCGAGAAGGAACGGGACATGGCGACCACCGCCTGACGTGAGGAGTTTCGCGATCGCTCCTCACGATCCACGGTCCGCCACGATCCCGCCGAGGCCTGTGGACGGTCCGCCGATTGTGGACAAGTCCGCCACCCGCACGAGTGATTGCCGCCCTCGCCCGCCCGAATCCGGTTCCTCCGCGCATGGTTCGCGGAGGACCGGGGCAACTCGTGATCAGGGCAGTTTGAGCCCGGTGTCGATCCCGTCCAGCGCATGCGAGCAGAGACAGTCCCGCGTCTCACTCGGCTGCAGTCCGCCCACCGCGTCGAAGAGCACGGTGCGCAGCCGGTCGACATTGGCGGCGAAGACCTGGAGGACCTCCTCGTGGGAGACCCCCTCGCCGGTCTCCGCTCCCGCGTCCAGATCCGTCACAAGCGTCATGGAGGTGTAGCACAGGCCCAGTTCACGAGCGAGTACGGCCTCGGGATGACCGGTCATCCCGACGACCGACCAGCCCATCGCCGCATGCCACTGAGACTCCGCCCGAGTCGAGAACCGCGGCCCCTCGATGACCACGAGCGTCCCGCCGTCCACCGGCTCCCAGTCGCGCACCCGCGCCGCCGCGAGCGCCGCCCGGCGGCCTTCGGGACAGTAGGGGTCGGCGAGCGAGATATGGACGACCTTGGACGCGCTGCCGTCCGGCAGCGGCACTCCGTCGTAGTAGGTCTGTGTCCGAGCCTTCGTACGGTCCACGAGCTGATCGGGTACGAGCAGCGTGCCCGGCCCGTACTCCGTGCGCAGCCCGCCCACCGCGCACGGTCCCAGCACCTGCTTCACACCGACGGAGCGCAGCGCCCACAGATTGGCGCGGTAGTTGATGCGATGCGGAGCGAGGCCGTGCGAGCGGCCATGCCGAGGCAGGAACGCCACCTGCCGCCCGGCGATCTCGCCGAGGAAGAGAGAGTCACTGGGCGGTCCGTACGGAGTGTCCACCTGGACCTCGGTCACGTCCTCCAGAAAGGAGTAGAAACCTGAGCCACCGATCACGCCGATCTCTGCGTTCGCCATCCGATCACAGTAGCGGCCCCGTCACGGGCATACGCGAAGGACCCCAGCCGTAGGAGAACGGCGGGGTCCCGGCGAAGAGAGGAAACGACGCGAAAGGCAGGACGCGGATCAGGCGGCGGAAGAGCCGCTGGAGCTGCTGCTCGACGTCGAGGAGCTGGAGCCCGAGCTCGATCCTGAGCCGGTGCTCGAACCGGACGCGGAGGAACCGGAGGCCGAGGAGGAGGCCGCCGCCGCGGCCTTGGACTCGGACGACGACTTCGTAGCCGAAGAGGCTGAGCCCGACGAGTTCGCCGAAGCGGGCGCGCTGCTCGACGACGAGCCACGGCTGTCGTTGCGGTAGAAGCCCGAGCCCTTGAAGACAATGCCGACCGCGGAGAACACCTTCTTCAGGCGTCCCTGGCAATTCGGGCATACGGTCAGGGCGTCATCGGTGAATTTCTGCACCGCTTCAAGGCCCTGGCCGCACTCGGTGCACTGGTACTGATAGGTCGGCACTTGCTCCTCCTGGCACTCTCACTCAATGAGTGCTAACGACGCTCCATAGTGACGTATTCCGCGCGATCAGTCCACTGCCACCGGCTCGCGGTGACTCATCCCACGCGCGGCGACTCGTCCTAAGGCCTTCGGGGCCAGTCGGGAGCGGAGTACCACCAGGGTGGCGAGCGCCAGCACCGTACCAACCAGCGGCACCATGAATCCGGTGCTCGCGCCATGTGCGTCGGCGAGCCGGCCCGCGGCGGTCACGGCCGCGGCCTGGCCCAGCGCTACCGCGCCGGTCAGCCAGGTGAACGACTCGGTGCGGGCCGAGGCGGGCACCAGCGACTCGACCAGTGTGTAGCCCGTGATCAGCGCGGGCGCGATACAGAGCCCGACCAGCAGTCCGAGCCCGGCGAGCAGCGGCGCCGAGTTCACGGCCCACAGAGTGGAGGCGACCAGGGTCAGTCCCGTGTATCCGAACAGCAGCCTGCGCCGCGGGCCGGCCTTCCAGGCGACGGCGCCACAGACGATCCCGGCGAGCATATTGCCGGCGGCGAAGATCCCGTACAGCACACCGTTCACTCCAGGTGCACCGATCTCCTCGGCGAACGCGGTGAGGGAGACCTGCATTCCGCCGAAGACCGAACCGATGCCCAGGAAGGCCACGGCCAGCACTCGTACCCCGGGTATGGACAGCGCGGACGTACGCGGCTCTCCCGGGTCCTCCGGCTCTCCCGAGGCGTCGGTGCCGCGTCGGCCGGTCCGAGGTTGCGTTCCGCGCTGAGCGGCGAAGAGCAGACCGCCGACCAGGGTGAGCGCGGCTTCGGCGATCAGTCCGGCCGCCGGGTGCACGCCGGTGCACAGCGCGGTCGCGAGCACGGGCCCGATGACAAAGGTGAATTCGTCCGTCACGGATTCGAAGGCGGCGGCGGTCGGCAGCAGGGAGGAGGTGCCCGATGTACCGCTCAGCAGGGCGGCCCAGCGCGATCGGACCATGGGGCCGATCTGCGGGACGGAGGCGCCGGTGGGCACGGCGGCGATGAACAGCGCCCACAGAGGAGCGTCCGCCAGCGCGAGCACGATCAGCGCGGCAGCGGAGACGGTGTGCGTCAGCACGCCCGGTACCAGTACCGCGCGCTGCCCGAACCGGTCCGCGAGCCTGCCGCTCTGCGGTGCGAAAAGGGCCATGGAGACACCGGTGACGGCGGCCACGGCCCCGGCGGTGCCGTACGAACCGGTGGTGTGCTGGACCAGCAGGACGATACCGATCGTCAGCATCGCGAAGGGCTGGCGAGCGGCGAAGCCGGGCAGCAGGAATGTCCAGGCACCGGGCGTACGCAGGAGCCGCCCGTAGCCGGGACGGCGCGGAGCGTTCCGCGTGCGCCGCGTGAGTCGCGTCTTACGGGGTATGGCGGGCTCGTCGGTGCCGACCGTGTTGCGGGACACGGTCCTTGCCTTTCTGCCGCCTGGTAGCGCGCCCCCGCGGTCACGGGGGCAGCCGAGAGCTGTCCTCTTGCGCGGAACTGCGGTAGATACCAGGGCCCACTACGGAAGCGCCACGGCCGCCATACGGTCGCGCCAGCACTGCGTCAGGCAGAGGTGGTCGATCAGTCAGGTGCGCCTTCACCATACAGGTACGAACGTCACGCGCCCTCGGAATCCCCAAGTACCGGCCACCCGCGCCTGCGATTGCATGAGCTCACTCCCACGCCCACCATTCACGGGCCACCCACCACTCACCCGCCGTTCGCCCACCACTCACCCGCGACGACGACAGCCCCGCCCGGTCATCCCGACCTTCCGCCGATCCCCGCGCCGGTTCCCGCACCCGTACCCGAGCCGTTCCCGCTGCCCGTACCACCGCCCGGACCCATACCCGTACCGGAAGACGTCCCCGTCCCCAGCCAGCCGGCCAGCTTGCCGCCCTGCGCCACCGCCCGCAGCCGCCGTTCCGCCGCGTCCCGTACCGGATCCGTCGCCACCACCAGCAACTCGTCACCACGGCGCAGCACGGTCGCGGGCGACGGCACGAAGCTCTTGCCGTCCCGTACGACCAGCGTCACCGCCGATCCCGAGGGCATCCGCAGCTCGCCCACCTCCACACCGTGCATTTTCGACCGCTCCGGGATCGCCACGGAGAGCAGATGGCCGCGCAGCCGTTCCAGCGGCGCCGACTCGATGCCCAGATCGGAGGCCGCGGTGATGCTGCCGAGCCGCAGCGCCTTCGCCAGCCAGGGCAGCGTCGGGCCCTGCACCAGCGTGTAGACCACGACCAGGATGAAGACGATATTGAAGATCCGCAGGCTGCCCTCGATCTGCGACACCATGGGGATGGTCGCCAGAATGATGGGTACGGCGCCGCGCAGGCCCGCCCATGACATCAGCGCCTGTTCCTGCCACGGGATACGGAACGGCAGCAGGCTGATCAGCACGGACAGCGGCCGTGCCACCACGGTCAGCACGAGTCCGACGATCAGCGCGGGCAGGAAGTCGTCGCCCAGTTCATGCGGTGTCACCAGCAGCCCGAGCAGGACGAACATCCCGATCTGCGCGATCCAGCCGAGCCCTTCCGCGAAGCCGCGGTTGGCCGGAGCGTGCGGCAGTTTGGAGTTGCCGAGGATCATCGAGGCGACATAGACGGCGAGGAAGCCGCTGCCGTGTGCGGTGGCGCCGAGCGCGTACGCCGACACCGCGATGGCCATCACCGCGATCGGATAGAGCCCGGAGGCCGGCAGGGCGACATGCCGTAGCCCGAAGGCGCCGGCGAAGCCCACCGCCAGCCCGATGCACGCGCCGATGGCCAGTTCGAGGGCGATCACGCCGACGAGTACGTACCAGTGCTCGACCGGACCGGACGCGGAGAGCGCGACCACGATGATCACCACGGGCGCGTCGTTGAAGCCCGACTCCGCCTCCAGCGCTCCGGTCACCCTGGCCGGCAGCGGCACCTTGCGCAGTACGGAGAAGACCGCCGCGGCGTCCGTCGAGGAGACGACCGCGCCGATGATCAGCGCCTGCCGCCACTCCAGGCCGACCAGATAGTGCGCGGCAGCGGCCGTCACGCCGACGCTCACGCCGACACCGACGGTCGACAGCGCGGCGGCGGCGGGCAGCGCCGGCCTCACTTCTTTCCACTTCGTGCCGAGACCGCCCTCGGCGAGGATCACCACAAGCGCGGCATAGCCGATGACCTGGGTCAGTCCCGCGTTGTCGAATTTGACATGGAAGATGCCGTCCTGCCCTATGACGACGCCGATGCCGAGGTACAGAAGCAGGCTGGGGAGGCCGCTCCGGGACGAGATCCGTACGGCCGCGACCGCGATCAGCAGCACGAGTGAGCTGACGAGCAGGAGTTCATTGAGCTGGTGGACAGTCAGCGGCCGATCCTTCCCCTCGCGCACGCCGGATCGTTCCTCCGGCGGCCAGTACTTCGTTACCTTACCTAATCTTTAACGTTTTCTTGACGCGTTCGATCGCCTGTGCGAGCGCGGATGTGATCCGAGTCGCCATAGCGCGCGAATTCCGGCAAGATCCCGGCCGGAACCCTGTAGGAATCCCGCTTGTATCCCTGTGTGGTCGTCCGATGAGTCGCACTACATGACACCGCGTCGGGGGCAGGGAACGCCTGCGCCTATGGTTGCTCCAGCATTCCAGGACCACCCTGCCCCTCGAAGGACAGCGATGCCCGCCAACACAGCCCCCCCTTCCGTCAAAAAGAAGGGGCGACGCGCCCGTCTGATCGTGATCGTCCTGGTGCTGGCGCTTGTCGCGGGTGTCGGCTACGGCGCGTACTGGGGCGTCGGCACGGTCCGTGCCTCCTTCCCCCAGACCACGGGATCGATCCAGCTCAAGGGCCTTTCCGGACCCGTGGACGTACGCCGGGACAGCTACGGCATCCCGCAGATCTACGCGAACTCCGACGAGGACCTCTTCCGCGCCCAGGGCTTCGTCCAGGCGCAGGACCGCTTCTGGGAGATGGACGTCCGCCGCCATATGACCGCGGGCCGGCTCTCCGAGATGTTCGGCTCGGGGCAGGTCAAGACCGACGCCTTCCTGCGCACCCTCGACTGGCGCGGAGTGGCCCAGCGCGAGTACGACACCGAGCTCTCGGACGAGACCAAGAAGAACCTCCAGTCGTACGCGGACGGCGTCAACGCCTATCTCGAAGGCCGCGACGGCAAGGACATCTCGGTCGAGTACGCCGCGCTGGACTTCACCAACGACTACAAGCCCGCGAAGTGGACACCGGTCGACTCGGTGGCCTGGCTCAAGGCGATGGCCTGGGATCTGCGCGGCAATATGCAGGACGAGATCGACCGCTCACTGCTGACGAGCCGGCTGAGCGAGAAGCAGATAGACGAGCTGTACCCGTCGTACCCGTACGACCGGAACAAGCCCATCGTCAGCGAGGGCGGGATCGACCCGATAACCGGGAAGTACGACCCGAAGGCCGAGCCCAGCTCGACGGCGCCGGGGGACACGACCGACGGCACAGGCACGGGCACAGGCACAGGCACGGATCCGAGCACCGGCACAGGCACAGGCACCGGTACGGGAACAGGCACCGGTACGGGAACAGGCACCGGTACCGGCACGGGCACCAGCGCCGCGGACGCCACCGCGAACTTCAACTCCCAGCTCGCGGCCCTCTCCGGCACCCTCGACGAGATCCCCGCCCTGCTCGGCCCGAGCGGCAACGGCATCGGTTCCAACTCATGGGTCGTCTCCGGCACGTACACGACCACCGGAAAGCCGCTGCTCGCCAACGATCCGCACCTGGCCCCGCAGCTCCCTTCGCTCTGGTACCAGATGGGCCTGCACTGCCGCAGCGTCTCGGAGACCTGCCAGTACGACGTCGCGGGCTACACCTTCTCCGGAATGCCCGGCGTCATCATCGGCCACAACCAGGACATCGCCTGGGGCTTCACCAACCTCGGCGCCGACGTGACCGACCTCTACCTGGAGAAGGTCGACGGCGGCTCGTACCAGTACGGCGACAGCGAGAAGCCGTTCAAGCTCCGCGAGGAGACCATCAAGGTCGCGGGCGGCAAGAGCAAGAAGATCACCGTCCGCTCCACCGACCGCGGTCCGGTGGTCTCCGACCGCGACACCGAGCTTGCGAAGGTCGGCGAGAAGGCGCCGGTCGGCGATGTCGCTCCCGACCGTGGCGACGGATACGCCGTCTCGCTCCAGTGGACCGCGCTCCAGCCGGGCAAGTCCATGGACGCGGTCTTCGAGATCAACAAGGCCAAGGACTTCACCCAGTTCCGCAAGGCGGCCGAGCACTTCGACGTCCCCTCGCAGAATCTGATCTACGCCGACACCAAGGGCAACATCGGCTACCAGGCGCCCGGACGCATTCCGATCCGCGCCGAGGGCGACGGCCGGATGCCGGCTCCCGGCTGGGACCCGAAGTACCAGTGGAAGGGATACATCCCCTTCGACCAGCTCCCGTACGAGTACAACCCGGAGCGCGGCTACATCGTCACCGCCAACCAGGCCGTCGTCGACGCGAAGAAGTACCCGTACCCGCTGACCGAGGACTGGGGCTACGGCGCCCGCAGCCAGCGGATCAACGACCTGATCGAGTCGAAGATCAAGGACGGCGGGAAGATCTCCACCGCCGACATGCAGACCATGCAGATGGACAACAGCAGCCAGATTGCCAAGCTGCTGGCGCCGATCCTGGTCAAGCTCGATGTCAAGGACCCAGCCGTACGCGAGGCGCAGAAGCTCCTC
Organism: Streptomyces sp. MnatMP-M17; assembly: GCF_900091995.1. Classification (GTDB taxonomy): domain Bacteria; phylum Actinomycetota; class Actinomycetes; order Streptomycetales; family Streptomycetaceae; genus Streptomyces. The sequence goes on along the minus strand of NZ_FMDK01000740.1, from coordinate 1,144 downwards.
GAAGGCTGGGACTACACCCAGGAGCCCGACTCGGGAGCCGCCGCCTACTTCAATGCCGTGTGGCGCAATGTCCTCAAGCTCGCCTTCGGCAACAAGCTGCCCAAGGAGGTACGCGTCAAGGGCCAGTGCCTCAGCGTCCGTCCCGCCGACAGCACAGGCCCGCTGGACGATCTCGACCAGCGGGTACGGGAGTGCGGCCAGCGCGATCCGGACCTGGCGCAGCCGGACGGCGGGGACCGCTGGTACGAGGTGGTGCGGCGCATCATCGACGACGAGGACAATCCCTGGTGGAGCATCCCGGCCAGCCGCAGGGACTCGGCCGGCACGACCCGCGACGAGCTGCTCCAGCGCGCCATGGCGGATGCCCGCTGGGAGCTGACCGCGAAGCTCGGCAAGGACGTGTCCAGCTGGACCTGGGGCCGACTGCACCAGCTCACGCTGGACAACCAGACGCTCGGCACCAGCGGGCCCGGCTTCCTCAAGCAGATACTCAACCGCGGTCCGTGGAATCTCGGCGGCGGCGAGGCTGCCGTCAACGCGACGGGCTGGAACGCGGCGGGCGGCTACGAGGTCATATGGGTGCCGTCGATGCGGATGGTCGTCAATGTCGGTGACTGGGACAAGTCCCGCTGGATCAATTTGACGGGCGCCTCGGGACACGCCTACAGCGCGCACTACACCGACCAGACGAGCAAGTGGGCCAGAGGCGAGCTGCTCGACTGGTCCTACGGTGTCAACGCGGTGGAGCGCACCACGACCGACACCCTGACGCTGACGCCCTAGCGGTGACAGCGTGAGTCCCGGCGTGAACGTGAGCTCCCGCGTGAGCGTGAGCCCAGGCGTGAGCGCGAACTCCCGCGTGACGGGCGCCGGGCGGTGTCAGCCTCCGTGCCGGCGCCGCCCGTCCCGTGTCCGCCCATCCCGTATCGGTGCGGACCGTGTCCGCCCGTCCCGTATCGGTACGGACCGCATCCGTACGGACCGTACGTCGAAGCGCAGGACGCCTCCCGGCGTCACCACCGCCTGTACGGGACGGTCGTGCGGCTCCTCCGGGACCCGCGCGACCACCTCGTTGTCGTACAGCAGGACCGCCAGGGCCGGCTCGGCGCCCGCCTCGGCCAGCCGGCCCAGCACCCGGTCGTAC